>DRFQ01000008.1 GCA_011050465.1 Candidatus Nealsonbacteria bacterium
GGAAATTGACCCCGCTCCTATGCCTATTGAGATACGAATGAAACAAAAAAATGAATTAGACTTAAATTCCTATCATTAATCGTCCACCTCAAGTTTTAGGGGCGGGGTCATATTTCCGAACGTTTACTTTGAGACTTCGTTGCCGAACGATTCACTTACCTTTAGTTAAAATAGTCTTTGGATATCTCGGAAAGTGACAAATATGATCATAGCAATTAATAGAAAGAAAAATAAAGCGGTAATGTTTTGTTCAATTTTTTGAGAAATTGGTTTTCTTCTGACTGCTTCAATTACTAAAAAGGCAAGCTTTCCGCCATCTAAAGCGGGAATGGGTAAGATATTGAAAACAGCAAGATAAACTGAGATTACGGCTACAAATCTTAGAAAATAACTTGTTCCAAGTTGAGCCATCTGGTTAAATAAACCAAAAATTCCCACCGGCCCCATTATACGAGTGCCAGGAGGAAGTCCTTCTCCGGTAATTACACTCTTTAAAAGCAAACCAAAGCTCTTCGTTATAACTATCGTCAGATCTGCTGTAGCTAAAATTCCTCGAAAAGGGGCTTGATACCAGGGATAAGTTATTGTTGCCGTTCTAGCTAAATCTATTCCCATCGGTCCTTCTCCTTCTGGTGGTGAGTCTCGCGGAGTCAACTTTATTTCAGACGTTTCTTTTCCTCTCTGGATTGTTAAAGTAATCTCTTTCCCTAAGTTTAAAGCAGTAAAATTTTGCACTTCTTTTACCTTATCTATCGACAGCTGCTTGTCGCTGCTTTTCAAATATCTTATAGTGTCACCAATTTTTAATCCTGCCTTTTCGGCTGGTGAATTGGCTACAACTTGGGCAATTTGAACTTTAGGGTTAACTAAATTGTCATTAGCTTCATCTCCCACGATAGTTGCCATTCCGATAACCATCAATATACTTAAAATAACAAAAGCTACTATCCAAAAAACAACCACTCCCCCTATAATAATTAAAATTCTTTGCCAAATTGGTTTTGAACTAAAACTTCTAGGATCTTTAATATCTTTCTCTTCTCCGTAAAGTTTGACAAAAGCTCCAAGCGGTAAAAGGTTTAAAGAATAGATTGTTTCTCCAATTTTTTTTCCAAAAATTCGAGGAGGCAGCCCAATGCCAAATTCTTCAACCCTTACTCCAAAACGCCTAGCCATTATAAAATGGCCAAGCTCATGTAAAACGATTAGTCCAATAAGGCTAATAAAAGTGATAATGATTGTAAAAAACATTTCAATATAGTTATTTAACTGTGAAACCGTTTTAACCTTCCATTATTTCTTTTTTCTTTCTCTCCATCGTCTTTTCAACTTTTTCATTATATTCATCGATTAGTTCTTGAAGTTTATCTTTGCCGCGGAATTTATCATCCTCTCGAATCTCTCCTTCTCTAAATCCTGCTTGAATTTTATCCCAAGCTTCTTCCCGCCATCTCCTGATTGTTTTTTTTGCTTCCTCTTTTTTTGTTGATAAAATATTTAACAAGTTTTTCCGATATTCTCCGCTCAGCTGAGGAAAGGAAATTCGAATGAGGTCTTGATCAACAATCGGACTCACCCCTAATCCAGCCCGAGAGACCGCCTTTTCAATCGATTCTAAATAAGATTTATCCCAAGGTTGGATAATAAGCTGCCTGGAACCTGCCGAAAAAATTGAGGCCAGCTGTTTTAAGGGAAATTTTTGATTAAAACATTCGACCTCAATATCTTCAACTAAAGAAGGGGTAGCCCGGCCAGTCCGAATTTTCCCGACTTCTCTTTCTAAAAAAATAATCACCTTATCCAGCTCGGGCTTAATTTTGTCAATAATTTCTTGATAGGTCATCTTTTGTAATTTTCGGCCAATCTGGTGATGGATGGCCTTTACGCGGATTAACGCGGATCACTTTTCCGCGTTCTTCCGCTTCTATCCATGAAATACTCGCTTCCTTTTCCAACCAAAATAAGAGAGGACTACCGAATTACGTGGCTAGAAAGTACTCTTTAAATATAGCAGAATTTTTGTTCTCTGTCGAGCTGAATAAAATTAACCGGGGAAATGCTTGGCTTGCTTATTTACTTACTTAGCGTTTAGCAGAATATAGCAATGGCCTTGCGCTAGTATCTTAAATAGAAATTTCTTATTCTAACATAAAACCTACTTCGCCCCCAGCTTGAGGCGAGGTAGGTTTTATGTTAAATGTATTTTATATTTTTAACATTATCTGCTCCAAGGCTAATTTTAAATTAACGTTAGTTGAAGAAATTAAGAAATTTATTTTTTCAATGGAGTTAATGATTTGTTTAATTTGAGGAATAGAAGGATTATAACCAAAAGAAGATGAAATTTCTAACTCTGGAGGTAAACCAATTTTTATTCTCAAAATATCTCGAAAATATCTCAACCAGCTCTCTAAAATCTCTTTCGGGTCATGCTCTTGAGAAGCCAAAGTTTTTACATACTGAAAACGATCAGCTAACTCTAACTGGCTCATTTCAGCTATTTCTTTGATTGTCTTGTATGCTTTTTCTAATTTTTCTGGATTCTTAGAAAATTCCAAAGCCAAACCTGGCCTGCCAAAAGAAAGAGAAGATATCAATTCAATATTTGATGAAGAAATTTTGTGAGTTTTTAGATAATCTTTTATTTCAGATTTTGGTACTGGGAAAAATTTAATTGTCTGAACCCGGGAAAGAATAGTCGGTAAAAGCATTCTTGGGTGTTCTGTAAGTAAAAATAACAGAGAATTCTTCGACGGCTCCTCCAGGGTCTTTAAAAGACAGCTCTGAGCTTCTGAGTTCATTCTCTCTGCCTCTTCTAAGACTACAGCCTTAAAGAGAGAAGAATGAGGCCGGAAAGAAAGAAAATACTGAAGGTGTCTGATCTGAGAAATCTTAATTTCTTTTCCCTCGGATTTAATAAAAATTAAATCAGGGTGAATTTCTCTTTGAAATGCCTGGCATGACCAACACTTCTGACACCCCCCGCTACTTTTTGTGAAATTCGTTTGGCCGGATGAACTATTAGAAAAATGGCGGGGGTCTTCTTGACAATTAAGCAATCTAACAAATTCTTTAGCTATAACTCTTTTCCCTAAGTGAGACTGACCCCAAAAAAGATAAGCATGATTGAAACGATTAAGTTCGGCTGACTTTCTTAAAAATTGCCATTGTTTTTGATGCCCAATAATCGCCACGGATAAGGCACTAATTTTAATCACTAATCATCGCGAATAAGTTATTGATGAAGATTCGTGAATAAATTCGTGATTTCATTAGTGGTTTATTTTTTACTCATTATACTTTTTTTATAAAAATCTAAATTTTCCATGACTACGCCCGTTCCCTTGGCCACACAAAATAAAGGATGCTCGGCAATAAAACAAGGTACTCCGGTTGAATTCGCGATTAATTCGTCAATATTGCGAATCAACGCCCCTCCTCCCGAAACTATCATTCCTTTATCCATAATATCGGCTGAAAGTTCCGGAGGAGTTTCTTTTAAAACTTGTTTAATTATCTGAATAATTTCACTTAAAACATCGGAAATAGCTGAGGCTATCTCGTTAGATGAAATCTTAATTGTCCGGGGAAGACCCGCAATTAAGTCTCTACCGCGAATTTCAAAAACTTTTTCTTCTTTCTCGGACAAAGCAGTGCCAATTTTAATTTTTATTTCTTCGGCAGTTTGATCCCCAATGGCCAGATTGTATTTCTTTTTAATATAATTGGAAATGGCTAAATCCATCTTATCTCCAGCCACCCTTATTGAACTCCAAGTGACTATGCCTCCCAATGAAATTACCGCCACCTCGGTTGTCCCTCCTCCGATATCAATAATCAAATGGCCAGAACATGCATTAATAGGAATACCGGCCCCAATGGCGGCTAAAATTGGCTCTTTGGCTATGAAAACTTGCTTGGCGCCGGCTGCCAATCCTGCTTCAATTACTGCCCGTCTCTCAGTCGAACTTCCACCGGCTGGAATGGCAATCATTAACTCTGGCTTAAAGAAAGACAGCCTGCCTCCGGTTCTCTTGATGAAATATCTCAACATTGCCTGAGTTACTCGATAATCAGCAATAACCCCGTCTCTTAAGGGACGGTAAACTCTAATTGTATCAGGAGTGCGACCAATCATTTCTTTGGCTTCCAAACCAATGGCTAAAATTTTATTGTCGGCAATGGAAATAGCCACCACTGAAGGCTCATTTAAAACCACTCCCTTTTGAGGGATAAAAACTAAAGAATTACAGGTCCCAAGATCAATGCCGATTTTTTTGAAAAACATGTTTCTTCCTGAGCACCGAAGCACATAACGCTTTATGTACTCGATTGGTCAAGATTAAAAATAAAATATAAGAACCTATTTCATAGAACCTTGATTTCTCGTTTTGCTCAAAATTAAAAAATAAAAGATTTTTGGTTTTTAATTTTTAAGTGCTAACGCACTTGATATCGGCTCCTAATTTTTGGAGCTTTTCTTCTATTTTTTCGTAACCTCTATTTATCTGAAAAATATTTTCAATTGTCGTCTGACCTTTGGCGATTAAAGCAGCTGTAATGAGAGAAGCCCCTGCCCTTATGTCCCAGCTTTCAATCCTCAACCCAGAAAGAGGAGTTCTTCCAAACACAAAAGCTCGATGAGGATCAACAACCTCAATATCGGCTCCCATTTTCTTTAATTCCTGGGTAAAACTAAGTCTATTTTCATATAAAGGATCGTGGATCAGGCTTTTCCCTTCAGCTTGGGTAAGAAGCGACAAGACCATTGGCACCAGGTCGGTTGGAAATCCTGGATAGGGCAAAGCCTGGATCTTAACAGGTCTAAGTTTGGAAGAAGAACTAATCTGAATAAAATCTGAACCTTTTTTAAAATTAACTCCGATTTCCTCTAATTTTGCCAGGAAAATATCTAAATGAGAGGGGAGACAACCCCTTATTTCTATTTCCCCGGAGGTGATAGCCCCCATGATGACAAAAGTACCAGCTTCTAAAGGATCGGGTAGAATTCGATGAGAAGTACCTTTCAATTCTTTGACCCCTTCAATGAAAATGGTGTGAGTTCCTATTCCTTTTATTTGTGCGCCCATATTGTTAAGCATCTTTCCTAAGTCTTGAACCTGAGGTTCGGCCGCAGCCCCTTTAATCACTGTCTGCCCTTCGATTAAAACAGATGTCATCATTAAGTTCTCGGTGGCTGTCACGCTAAATTCTTTCAAAATAATCTCTGAGCTTTCTAATGTTTTCTTTTGAAAACAATAAAAATCACCTTCTTGGGAAATTTCCACTCCTAACTTTTTAAAAGCTTCCAGGTGAGTTGAAATAGGCCGAACTCCAATTCTATCTCCGCCGGGATGAGAGATTTTAAAATTATTAAATCTAGAAAGTAAACTGCCAATAAGTAAAACTGAAATCCGAGACTTACTCACTAAATTAAAATCCATTTTTTCTGGGTCAATATTGGCACCAGCTCTAATTTTGATTTCTCTTTCACCCTGCCAAGAAATTTCTACTCCAATTTGTTCTAAAATTTTCAAAAGAGAAAAAATATCTTGAACCAAAGGCAAATTATCAATCAGACATTCTTCCTTGGTCAATAAAGTTGCTGCCAAGCAGGCACCAGCTGCATTTTTATATCCTCCGATCTCTACTGTCCCTTCAAGCTTCTTCCCTCCTTGAATGATAAATTTTTTTGCCATACTCCGTAGGAAGTTAAATATTTTCAGTTGTTATTATATTTGACCATTGGATCATTGTATAATTCACGGTTTAAAAGATAATCTTGGATTTTCAGTAGAAAATATTTTGAAATGTCTATGTCCCAAGGAAATCTAATATTGAATGCACCATCTTGTCTTATCAACGAGAACCCTTTGATTTCCTGCGGGTACACGTAAAACATAATATTTTCTACGGGGCATAAAAAACTTCTTTTTTATCGTATCTCAAAATTATTCTTTTGACAAGCCCCGCCAAAGGCTATATTAACTAGTAAATATTAACTGGCAAAAAGAGCATCTTTTGCTAAAATTAAAACATGACCAAGCAAGCTAGGACAATTTTATTTGTTTCAATCACTGCTTTATTTTTCCTAATGGCTCCTCTAATAATTTTTTATTCTCAAGGGTATCGTTTTGACTTCAAAACTAAAAAAATTTTTCAAACGGGAGCTTTTTCTTTTAAGGCCTGGCCCCAAGAAGCCTGGATTTCAATTGATAATAAATTAGTGAAAAAAACTGACTTTTTCTTTGGTACCGTCTATATTGAAAATATTCTGCCCAAAGAATATAGAGTAAAAATTGAGAAAGAAGGTTATTTGCCATGGAAAAAAACCTTAGAGATAAAGGAAAAATGGGTAACAGAAAATAAAAATATTTTTTTAGTTCCAGAAAACCCTCGGTTCAATCTTTTAGAAGAGGGGGGTGATAACTTTTTCTTGTCCCCCGATGGAAAGAAAGGTATCTTGAAAAAAGACGAAAAAGATGGCTGGGCCCTGATTCTTCTTGATTTTGAGAAAAATATATCCTCTTCATTATTTCAAGAAAAAGACTTCTCAGAGAAAGATAAAAATACCGACTTCATTACACTAGAATGGTCATCAGATTCAAAAAGGTTTTTACTAAAAAATAAGGCAGGAAAAAATCAATATTTTGTTATTGAAGTAGAAAATGAGCCAAATATTTTTCCTTTAGATTTCTTGAGTATGAACTTGAGCGACGCTGTTTTCCACCCCCGAGACCCTCAGGTTATACTTTTAACCCAAAACCTAACGAAGGAAGACAATCTTTTCTCTGTTAATTACAAAGAAAAAAGTCTTTCTGGACCAATCTTGAGCGGTTTCTTAGCCCTTAAAGCTTTCGATAATAGTCTCTTTTGGTTAGACGAAGAAGGATTTCTCCGTCAATCTAATTTGTCGAGTAATGAAATTCGTCAATTGAACAAAAAACCTCTCTCTTTAAATCCTGACTCTCAATATGAATTATTCACTTTCGCTAATGATAAAATATTTCTTAAAGAAGACGACGACTTTTACTTTTTAAACCAAGACAGACAGTCGCTTGAAATGATTTCAGGAAGAATAAAAGGGGCGCGAATTTCTCCTGACTCAAAAAAGATAGTCTATTTTACCGATAACGAAATTTGGGTCTTATTTTTGGAAAATATCGAAGAACAACCTCGAAGGAAAAATGGGGAAAAACTGTTTTTAACCCGCTTCTCAGAAGAAATTGGAGATGCCTTCTGGTGGACGTCGCATTATTTAGTCTTTTCAGTTGGCGATAAAATTAAAATTACCGAGATTGATGACCGAGATAGAATAAATATCTATGATTTGGTTATATTTAAAAACCCGGAAATATTCTGGAATAAATACGATAAAAAACTATATGTTTTAAGTGAAGGAAAAATTTTTATTTCAGAGCAATTAATCCCCTAGGAATCATATTTATTCACCAACTAAAAAGCCGCGTTAGTACGCGGCTTTTTAGTTTTTTATTCAATAATATTATCAACTTTCCTTTGAGTTGAGCTGTTCAATCTTTCTCTTAAATCCTTCCCAGTTAACTTCTCCGCTTCCTGCCATTCGACATATCTCTTTAAACTGGCAATATCTACATTGCCAATTACTCGGCCAACTTTCCATTCTCGAGGGAACAATATTAGAATGAATTTTTGTTTTAAGGTTGGTTAGTCCGCTTAAAAGAGACTGAACCTGGGCTTTATCATAATCAACAACGAATTCTTTTAGCTCTTGAGTATCTTTGTTAACATAAAGCAATATCCCTTTTTTAATTTTAAAATAATGTAAATATAGTTGAATTTGATTAACGTTTTCTTCTTTCGGCTGCTGCAGATTTCTAAAAATTATACTATTCATGCTCTTAATATCGAGAACATGCAGCTCCTGACCGTCGCTAATTATGGCATCGGCTCTTCCTGAAATTAATTCTTGAGGAGGGATGTTTACCTCTGAAGCAACCACATGGATTTCTCTTATGCCGAGTAAGGGTTTCATAATGAGCTGATGAATATAATCACCATGATCAAACATTCTCAAAATCTTTGCTTCCATTTCTTTTCTGGGAGCGTTTTTAAATTTCAAAAAAGTTGCCCGGGGGCATCTTCCAGCATCTGTGATATAAAAATGATGCTGTTCTTTGTCTTTCTGTCTGTCTAAATAAAATTTATCAATGAGTTCTTTTAACATAGATCGACACTAATATACGAATTAATACCAATGATACTAATTTATGAATAACGAACATATGTCAAGGACGAAGGAGGTTCTCAAAGGCCACTTTCGGCATTGATGGCCTGTTCAAGGTAGCAAATCCGAGGTCGCCCGGAAATGCTCCTCGCAACTCAAGGCTTTCTGAGAGCCTTTCCATTTCTCTCCAATCATTCTGGAGCGAGGGTAAGCCCCTCAAAGAGCACCTCGGAGGCCGAGCAGGCATGGTTCGAGCGAATTATCTCTTCTGCCCCTGTGCCTCTTTTAAAGCGAGGCGACGGGTATTAAAGTAGCTTTCGCAGGCAGCTAAGCATGGTCTCTGAGCAAAGCGAGGAAGTCAGCTGTCGAGAACGCAGGCTGCCAAATCTCGCTGGGATTTGGACAGCCGGTACTTTATATACCGTTGCCGAGCGAATTATCTCTTTTGCCATTGTGGTGCGCGTCTGGCTCGTTTTAAGCCAAATTTCTTTCTCTCTCTCATGCGGGAATCACGAGTCAAAAAACCCGCTTTCCTTAGTCTTTTTCGGAAATTGGGATTAAATTTAACCAAAGCCCTAGCTGTAGCATGGCGCACAGCTTCTGCTTGAGCATGACAACCTCCTCCCCTTACCTTGACTAAAACTCGTAATCTATCGAGAGTATTCATTTTTCTTAAAGAAGACGAGGCAGTCTGCCAGTAATCTAATATAGGAAAATATTCTTGATATAATTTATCATTAACTAAAAATTTTTTCTCTCCTTTTGCAAAAAGTCTAGCCCGAGCCACTGCCGTCTTTCTTCTCCCTACTCCTGCCCAATATTTCTCAGATATTTCTTTTTCTAAAAAAGTCTTTTCAACCTTTTTTTTAGCTTTGACTTTAACCTTCTCTCTCTTTGTCTTCTCTTTTTTTGATTTGCTTGCTTTCTTTTTCTTAAGAGTTTTTTTGGATATTGCCTTTTCCTTAGTTGTTGAAGCGGTTTTGGACATTTTATTTAAATTTTAATTTCTTAATTATTTTGGCGCGTAATTTATTTTTAGGCAACATTCCCCAGACAGCTTTCCTTAAAATCTCTTTCGGGTTTTGTTGAAAAAGTTTTTTAAGGGGAGTTTCTTTTAATCCTCCCAGATAACCGGAGTGACGATAATATTTCTTTTGTTCAAGCTTTCTGCCGGTGAATCTGATTTTATCAACGTTTTTCACTACCACAAAATCACCCATGTCTTTGTGATATAAGAAATCTGGTTTATGTTTTCCTCGCAGTAAAACGGCTATTTCGGTAGATAAACGCCCCAAAACCTTGCCAGAGGCATCAATAGTATGAAGTTTAGAATTCATATTAGAAGCCATATTACTTAACTAATTCTATAATTGCCATTCTTGCTTTATCGCCCTTTCTTAAGCCAATTTTAACAATCCGGGTATATCCCCCCTTTCTATCTTTATATCTTGGGGCAATGTCTTCAACTAATTTTTTTACGACCTGAGGAGAAAAAAATCTTAATAGTAATCTTCGGGTATGGAGATCTCCTTTTCTTGCTTTGGTAATAAATTTTTCAACAATTCCTCGAAGCTCCTTGGCCCTAGCTTCAGTAGTTTTTATCTTTTCGTTCAATAAAAGAGCCCTCCCTAATCCTCTTAATAGGGCTTGCCGCTGATCCTTTTTACGTGAAAATTTCCTGCTTCGTTTGCGTTTATGCATACCGTCTCAGCATTTAAACGTCTAAGCATCTAAATATCTTTAATCTAAAGTTTGTTTAAATGTTAATATATTTAAATGTTTATATAAGTTTCATTTCAGTTTTAATTCCAGTTTTTTGAGCTTTCTCTTAATCTCTTTAACCCCTTTTTCTCCCATTCCTTCCAATTTAAGAAAGCTTTTTTCGCTCTTTTGCAGGATTCCTCCTATTGTCTTTATATTACTCTGCAATAAAGCATTTAAGGTTCTGGTGGAAAATTTTAAGTCTTCGACTTTGGTTCTAATCAAATCTTCCTTGACCGACAATTTTTTTTCTTTCTTCTCTGGAGAAGGAGGAATCTCTTTTTTAATGCTTTCAGAAAATAAAGAAAAATGCTTAATTAAAATCTCCGAAGCCTGATAGAAAGCTTCTTCGGGGGTAATGGTTCCATCCGTTTCAATCTCTAATTTTAATCTATCGAAATCGGTTCTCTCCCCTACTCGCATATTCTCGGTCTGATAACTTACCCTTCTAATAGGAGTGTAAATTGCATCTATGGGAATTATCCCTATTTCTAATTTTTCTTTTTTTCTCTTTTCTACCGGCTCATATTCTAATCCCCTTTCAATCTGGATCTCCATTTCGAAGTCTGCTTTTTTGTCTGTTAAAGTTGCGATATGACAATCTTTGTTTATTAATTCAACTTGAGAGGGAAATTTAAAATCAGAACCCTTTATTGTTTTTTCCCCTTTTATTTTTAAAGTGGCTTTTTGCGGCTCTGCAGTAAAAATCTTAAATCTTAGCTGTTTCAAATTCAACATTATATTCACGACATCCTCCAGAACTCCGGGGATAGTGGAGAATTCATGATGAACTCCTTTAATTTTCATTTGAGTTATGGCTGCTCCGGAAAGCGACGAGAGCAAGACTCTTCTGAAGACATTTCCTATTGTTACTCCATAACCAGGATAAAGAGCTTCAATTTCAAATAAGGCCCTATTTCTTTTCTTTTCGATTATTTTAGGAGAATGAGGCAAAGGAAGCATATTTTATTCGCTTCGTAAAAACGCAGATCAGACGCGGATCTTTATTGGTCCAATTTCATTGAACCTCTGCCGCAGATAAGACGCGGATCAAAATATCTGCGTGGGATCAGGGCAGTAGATCAGTGTTGAATCAACAGTTTTTGCGGAGCAAGAATTATCTTGAATAAAATTCGAAAATAGATGACACTTCAACTGGCAGATTAGCTTCTTCAAAGGTTGGTTCCCCAACTATCTGTCCTTCTAAATCTTGCTTATCAAGTTTTAACCAAGAAGGAGGTTGGTATTTTTTGATGGAAGACGTTAAGTTCTGAAAGATTTTTTTTTGTTTTTTCGGAGACAAAATTGTGATCTTGTCTCCTTTTCTGGTTTGATAAGACGGGCTTTTAACCTTTTTTCCGTTAACTGAAAAATAACCGTGATTAACAAGCTGCTTAGCCAGAGGCCTTGAACTAACGAAACCAAGTCGAAAAATTATATTATCTAACCGACTTTCTAACTTTTTGATTAAAAGATCAACCGTTTCTACTGTGCCCTTTTTCCTTAAAACTTCTTTCACATATTTTCTTAATTGTGCTTCTCTTAAATTATACCATGATTTAAGTCGCTGCTTTTCTCGTAATTCTCTACCGTATTCAGAAATGGGCGGTAGTCTTCTTTTACTCTTCCTACCTGGCGGATAGGGCCTTTTAATCATCGGACATTTTGGAGAAAAACATTTCTCACCTTTTAAAAAAAGTTTTTGCCCTAATCTTCGGCAAATTTTACATTTTTTATTAATCATAAAACGCGATACTAATATACAAATGCATACCAATTATACTAATAAACTTGTATCATTGGTTATGGTAATTAATTTTATTGACATCGATTATACTCTTCTGACCTTGGGTGGACGACAGCCGTTATGAGGAATAGGAGTAATATCTTTGATAGATTCTATTTCTAACCCACGGACGGATAAAGATCTAATAGCCGACTCCCGACCAGAGCCTATTCCCTTCACTAATATTTCTATTTTTTCTATGCCTAATTTTTGAGCTTTCTGGGATATGGCTTCGGCCACTTTAGAGGCAGCAAAAGGAGTGGATTTTTTTGTTCCCTTAAAACCGATGTTACCAGCCGAACTCCAAGCCAAAACCTTCCCTTCAAGATCAGTCAGGGTAATCAAAGTATTATTATAAGAAACGGAAATATAAACCCTGCCTTCGTCAATTCTTCTCTTGGGCTTAACTCTAACTTCTTTTCTTAAAGCTTCGTCAATCTTATCTCTCTCTTGTAATAGCTCTTTTTCAGTTTGTTTAATTATGCGTTTTTTTCCCATCTTTTTCTATTTATTACTTGGGTTCTAGTGATGACCTTTTGCCAGATCCTACAGTTTTTCTAACATTTCCTCTGACCGTCCGAGTGTTGGTTTTCGTCCGCTGCCCCCTAACCGGCAGGCCTTTGATGTGACGAATTCCCCGCCAGCAACTAATATCTTTTAATCTTTTAATATTCAAAAGCAGCTCTCTTCTTAATTCTCCTTCAATCTTATAATTCTTCTCAATAATTTCTTTAAGTCGACTGATCTCTTGAGAAGTTAGTTGTGAGGCTCTCTTTTGGGGGTCAATTTGGGCTTCGGTTAAAATTTTACGACTCAAAGAATTACCTATTCCATAGATATAAGTTAAAGCAATTTCTATTTGTTTTTTTTCGGGAATATTGACTCCGATAATCCGTGGCATATGCAAAAATAGTGAGCACCGAGCACATAGCTTGACTTTTCAAAATGAAATTAGATTTTAACAAGGGCGAGCAAAAACCAGATTATTGCTTAATAAAATACTATGTGCTCGGTTTCGCTCCGCTCAACCTTGACGTTGTTTATGTTTGGGATGTTTACAAACAATATAAACCCGGCCTTTACGCCTGACAACTTTGCAGTCTTTACAAATTTTTTTAACCGAAGGTCGAACTTTCATAAAAACTGACACTAATACACTAATTTAATACCAATGTCACTAATAATTATTCGTGTCGTTCGTGCTTAATCAGCCCTACGGGGAATCTCGCTATTTCTGAAGAAAGAGCGATCCAGCGTAAATTGGTGTCGCCTTATTTTCCCCGATAAACTATTCTTCCTTTTTCGTCA
Source organism: Candidatus Nealsonbacteria bacterium (assembly GCA_011050465.1). Taxonomy (NCBI): domain Bacteria; phylum Candidatus Nealsoniibacteriota; species Candidatus Nealsoniibacteriota bacterium. The sequence continues at coordinate 13,062 of DRFQ01000008.1, forward strand.
TCATACGGAGAAATTTCTACTGTCACCCGATCACCGAGTAAAACTTTAATTCGATAGATTCTTAATTTTCCAGCCAAATGGGCCATGATTTCTTTTCCGTCATCTAACCTAACTCGGAAATGAGTATCGGGCAAAGTCTCTGTAACCCGTCCTTCTTTTTTGAGAACACCCTTTTTCATTAGTAATGATGAATAATAACGGATTATTTTAATTTAGTCAACCCCGTTACCGATCCTGGAGTACCTTATTAAACTTATAATGGCTTGAGCCGTTTAGATGACTTCGCCTTACGGCTTTCGAAAATCCACTATTTTTGACTGAGATTGATGTAAAGTTAACTCCTGTCAATCTCTTGTTTGATTTCTATCTTATGCGTGTCTTGAGGAACTCTTCTCGTCCAGAAGGGCCAAAGGTTTATATCTGATTTAGTGATTCGAGGGTCATTAGTCAAAAACTCTTTTGCTTCAGGCAATAATCTTCCAGCTAATTCTTTTTTGAGATAATCATCTGAAATTCCGAAATAAATTTTAGCTGAAGAATTCAATCTTAGGGTCATTTGTCCTTGTCTCGTATTAAAGCCTTGGAAAAAATAGTTGATTCTCAGGCTTTCTAAATGTATCTTTTGATCTTTTGATATTTGAGAAAGAATATATTCTTTAGTAAAATTTTCTAGATCCGATTGTTTAAATGTTAGGGCTGTGAAAGAAAGCCCTCCTTCGCCTACAAAGGAAGTTTTCTCGTCTCCAACTTTCGCTGAAAAAACCGGGGTTGAAAAATCTTTCGTTGAAGCTTCGTCTAATATAATGATTTCTTCAGAAACTTTATTCTCTAAAGAAATTTTAACAGCTGTCAATAGTTTTTCTCTCAAGATATTCTCGGCTTTATTGAGGTCTTTTTGGGTGACCTCAGGAACTTCTCCTTTAAAACCTCTTTCCATTGGTTCAAAAGACTTTCCATAAAAAGCAGTATAACGAACTGTTCCTGCGAATCCTGGGATAGAAAAGGTAGAAGGGCCAATATTATACTCTTCGCCTGGCTGGTCGGCTCGAATCTTTATATCAAGAAAACCAGGTTCCAGTTTTCCTCCTTTATAGATTCCGCCGGGAATAGTCACCCTTTCCAACGAACGGAATAATTCACCATTAGCTGAAATGAAACGAGTAGTAGCCACCAACACCTGAGGAGAAGTGGAATAAACATTATAAACCCGGATTATTCCCTCGGCCTTTATCTCTCTCAAGCCTTTACCTGAAGAAAAAAATTCTTGGACGATTGTCTGTTCTTTTTTAAAAATATCTCCTGGAATAGTATTTGTCAAAAACTCAACCTCTTCTGTCTCTGAGTTAATAATTACCCTTTCTTCAAAGTTTACTTCTTGAGTTTTTGGCCAAATTGTTATTTCTGCTTTCTGAAAAGTAAAATAAGAGAATATCCCCCCTAAAACCAAGAAAAAAATGAATGCTAAGAAAAATATCTTTAAAGATTTTCTGGGCCGGGGTTGAAGATATTTCCTGTCCCTGGTTTTTTTACCAGAGAAAGCTTTTCCCTCTATTTTTTCGGGAGGGATGATATCAAAAATTTTCTGAGAAGATGATTTAAACATTGGCATACCACGTAGGAAATTAAATATTTTCAGTTGTTATTATATTTAGACCTTGAACATCTTTATTAATTCTGGGGGAATTACAAGGAGGAGCGAAGCGACGACTGGTTTGCTTAATTATTGTTATTCATATAATCAAGGATTTCTGGAGAAAAAATACTGTAATTCATATGTCCCGAAGAAAACAGTTTTAAGTTTTCTGCTTCGCTTTATCCACGGAAACCCTCTTGTTTCCTACGGGGTATAACAAAGCAATAAAGATGGAATATATTGGATTGTGCTTATTATCTTTGCTCTATCCTCAATATTTTTCAAGTCTTTTGGTGAAATAAATTTTACCTGGGGCCGGTTTAAAAACGGTAAATCATCCCATTCCTCTCCGGCCAGAATTTCTTCTATTTCCGGCAACAAACTTCCTCCTCCAAAAAGAAGAATTGTTTGAGGAAGTATTTTCTCTTCCCCCCGAGAAATCTCTCGTAATTTAAGCTTTAAATTACTAAACCACGACCGACAGTCATAAAGTAGGATTTCGCTGATTCTTTTTCTTACTTCTTCGCTTAAAGTTCTCTGAGCATATCTAATCTTTAAATCTTCTGCTCGAATTTTGGTTATTCCTAAAATCTGCGACAGTTTCTGAGAGAAAATTTCTCCGCCCATCTCAAAACCGCTTAAAGTCTGAAGTTTACCCTCTTTCATTGAGACTATTTGGGTGAATTTTCCTCCGATATCCAAAAAAACGGCTGTAATTTTCTGGCTAGAAAATGCTAAACATAAATTCTCTGCTTCTGAAACTATTTTCAGCCTCTCTAAGCCTAGGTCTTTGGTTATTTTTTTAACATTTTCTAAATAATTTTTAGCTAAAAAGGTAAATAATATTCGGAAAACCAGATTTTGTCCAGAAATTCCCGTTAATTGATTAATCTGGTAGCCATCCATTTTCCTTTCCAGAATTTTAAAATCTATAAAATGAATGTCTTTGGGTAAAATGCCAGATTCCTGGAAAACTCCTTGGGAGACTTCTTGTTGAGTCTGATTAATAATTTTATGGTAAATTTCATCCTCTTCTTCTTGATCAATAATTTTCTTGGGGTTTTTTCTCTGAAAAGAATTCAGAACTATCTTTTCTTTCAAAATATTTCCCGGAAGTCTCCAAAGGATCAAGCATTCTTTCATTTCTGTTTTAGCTTGTTTTTTGGCCTGGCTGACTACTTCTAAAATAGCTTCCTTCATTACCTCTTTATCGAGATCTGCTCCGTCCTGAATGCCCAAACGATAGTATTCTTTTAAATCTGCTCCTAGAATAATATTTTTTTCTTTTTCTTTTGTAAAGATTAAAGATTTAATTGCCTCTGTTCCAATATCTAAGGCTAAAAATATTTCCTTTTTCTGTTTTAAGGCAGGGAAACCTATCATTAGTTTATTTTACCTCGTTAGTAATCTTAAATCTATTCTCAGATAAACAATAGAATGACAATTTCTAACGGGCTTTTGTTATAAAGCTTCATCTCCTATAATTGCTCGAATTCTTCTTACTCCTGCTCCGGCTGATTCTTCTTTGATAATCTTAAATTTTCCCAATTCTTGAGTCTGTGAAATATGAGGACCGGCGCAAATCTCCTTAGAAAAAACTCGCCCTGAAGGGTCCGAAGAATCACCAATTGAATAGATAGTTACTCTTTCTGGGTATTTTTCTTTAAAAAAAGCCAAAGCTCCTGATTCTATAGCCTGCTGATATTCGACTTCTTCTTGTCTGACGTCCAAATTCTCCTGGATTTTTTGGTTAATAAGATCTTCTACCTTCTTTTTTTCTTTTTCTGTCATTTTTGAGGAATGAGAAAAATCAAAACGAAGCCTTTGAGAAGTAATATCGGAGCCCATTTGTTTAACGTGTTTTCCTAAGATTTCTCTTAAGGCTTGGTGCAGCAAGTGCGTAGCAGTGTGCAATTTTGTTGCTTCATATGTGGCTTTTTTGCCAACGCCTCCAAACTTTTTCTCTGCCCCCGCCCTTGAAATTTCTTGGTGCTTTTCAAAGGCCTCTCTAAAACTTTTTTGGTCTACTTTCAAATTTTTCCCTTTGGCTAATTCCTCGGTTAATTCTAAAGGAAAGCCATATGTTTCAAAAAGCCAGAAAGCTTTCTCTCCTGGAATTATCTTTTTATTTTTAATCTGGGTGGTTTCTATTAATTTATCAAATTCTTTCAGGCCTTTTTCTAAGGTTCTATCGAATTTTTCTTCTTCGTTTTGAATTATAGTCAAAATATCAGCTTGCGAAGATTTAATCCCGGGATAAGTATCACCATAAATACTAATTACTTTTTTGGCTAAAGATATTAAAAAATTTTCAGGTAAATTCAGCAGTTTCCCGAACCTAATTGTCTTTCTCAGGACTCGACGCAGAATATAGCCTTCTTCAATATTAGAAGGAATGACCCCTTCTGAAGATAAAAAAACAGCGCCCTTAATGTGGTCAGCGACAATTCGATAGGCCCTTTGATTTGAGTTATAGGATTTAGACGTATTTTCTTCTATCTCTCTAATTATTGGTTCAAATAAATTAATTTCAAAGACTGAAGACTTTTTCTGAAGAACCACAGCTAGTCTCTCCAATCCCATGCCGGTATCAACTCCTTTTGTTTTCAGAGAAGTAAATTTTTTTTCTCTATCTTGGTAATATTCATTAAAAACCAAATTCCAGACTTCCAAAAAACGGCCGCAATCACAATTAGGACGACAACTTTTTCTCTTCTGGCAGGGTTTTTGAGTTATATCAAAATGAATTTCGGTAGTTGGACCGCAGGGACCTTCTTCGCCAGTCGGCCCCCAAAAATTATCTTCTCTACTGAACCCGGAAATTCTTTCTCTAGGAACACCTAATTTATGCCAAATTTCTTGAGATTCTTTGTCTTCGGGAATATTTCCATCGCCTCTAAAATAGGTCACCCATAAATTAACGGCCGGCAGCTCGTAGTCTTTGACTAAAAGCTCATGGGCAGATTCGATTGCCTCTTCTTTAAAGTAGTCTCTAAAACTAAAGTTTCCTAACATTTCAAAGAAAGTTAGATGAAAATCATCTCCCACCTCATCAATATCTGAAGTTCGAAAGCATTTCTGGCAAGAAGCAACTCTATTTCCCAAAGGAGAAGGTTTATCTAGATAATATTCCTTAAACTGCTGCATACCGGCTGTTGTCAATAAAACTGTCGGGTCGGAAGATAGAAGCGAGCTTGACGGAACTATAGTATGGCCACGTTTTGCAAAAAAATCTAAGAATTGTTTTCTTATTATAGATGAATCCATAAAAAATGAAGTCCTCCGCCAGAGCGAGGCGAAGAAGCCCCGCATAAGAACAAGTTCTATGCGGGGTAAAAGGACGTAATTCTGCCTGCCCCGTAGTGAGATTTCTTTACTACGGGACCTGCCTCGAAGTGAGATCTAGTGCCTATTTCGGGGTGTCCCTTTTTCTTAAAAAAATTCAAGAAGCTCTGACGAATTTCTGCTGAGGTCATTAAGATTTCTTTTTTTCTAAGAGAAACTTTTTCTCTTCAAATTCTCTTCTTTTTGATTCCAGGTCAGATAGCTCAATTAACAACTTAGCTAAACGTTTTCTAGCCAAAAAAACCTCACTGTCCAGTTTTCTGACTGTTGCCTTTTTTTGTTTAAGTTCTTCTTCCAGCTTTCCTTTTTCTCCTAGTCTATTTTCGATTTCTTTGCCTAATTTTATTAAGAACCTAGAGAATTCTTCTAATAATTGTTCTTTTGATGTCTCGACCATACCCCGTAGGAAATTAAATATTTTCAGTGGTTATTATATTTAGACTTTTTATCATCTCTATAATTATTGTTATTTATAAAAGCAAGGGTTTTTAAGGAAAAAATATTTGGATCTATATATGCTTCTAGGAAATCTGATCTTGAATGCTTTATTGCGCTGTATCAACGAAAACCCCTTTGTTTCCTACGGGGCATAATTAGAATCTACTTAAAGAATACCAAAGAAGTTTAATTTAAACAAGTATCTCTTGGTCTATATTTTTTTTATTATCCCGCCGCCCAAAAGCTCTTTTTCTCGATAAAACACAACTGATTGACCAAGGGTTATCGCTCTTTGGGGTTTTTTAAATTCTACCAAGACCTGCTTTTTATTTTTTATTCTTTGGTCTTTGATAATTGCCGGCATCATCTCTTGCCTATATCTGACTTTTGATTTTACTCTCAACGGTAGTTTTGGTTTTTTACCTGAAATCCAATGAACGTTTCCTGCTACTAGCTCTTTTTTGTATAAATCTCTTTCATTTTTAGTAACAACCAAAAAATTTCGCTTTAAATCTTTGTCTAAAACGAAGTATGGCCCACCGGGCAATCTAATTCCCCTTCTCTGGCCAATAGTATAGAAAGCCAGACCTTGATGCTGACCAATGATTTTTCGTTTAGCATCAATAATTTTGCTTGCCCTGTAGTGAGCTTGCTCTACTATGGGGCCTGGTTTTTGTTTTAGGTAGCGCTTTAAAAAATCATTGACTGTAGTTTGAATAAAGCATATCTCTTGAGATTCTGGTATATTTAGAACTGGCAATTTAAATTTCCTGGCCAAAGAAATTACTTCTTTTTTAGTCAAATTCTCCAGAGGAAACAAAATCTTTTTAAGTTGCTTCTGGGACAACTGCCATAAAAAATAAGATTGATCTTTTTCTTTGTCTTTAGCCCTTAATAATTTATAGATTTTGTTTTTTACTTGTAAGCCTGGGCCTTGGTCCCCCTCCGCGGTCTTGCTGCGAAAGACGGGGCGAAAACGGGTTTCCTGTTTCTTGACATAGTGACCGGTAGCCACATAATCAGCCCCTATGTCTAAAGCTTTTTCCAATAAAAGTCCGAATTTAATTTCTTTATTGCAAACCACACAAGGGTTTGGGGTAAAATTTTTCTTATGTTCTTTCAAAAAATAATTAACAATTCTCTTTTTAAACTCTTTTCCAAAATCTAAAACATAGAACGGAATGCCTAAAAGAAGGGCCACTCTCCTTGCTCTTTTTTCGGCCTCTGGAGAACAACACCTGTTCCACCTTTGCAAGACAGGATCACGCCAAAATCTCATAAAAACTCCTACTACTTCAAAACCAGCCTTTTTTAATATGGCTGTCGCCACGCTCGAATCTACTCCGCCAGACATAGCCACGAGAACTTTTTTCTTTTTTTTAAACCTTCCTGCTTGCCCCGCAGACCGAGCACTCAAGGCGTTGAGTGCTCGGTGCCGCGGGGACATTGCTATAATCACTTTTTTTTCTTTAGGCTTTCGCATAATTTAATAAAGCCACCTCTAAGGATGGCGTCTTGGGAGGCTCAAGAACCCTTTTCAAATGGGTCAAAGTAATTAGGAATATCGATCAGCCACTACTGAGGCGGCATAGGCTTCGGGTTTAATTTTAGGCTCAAAACCGTTTCCCCGGATCAACCCAACTACTTCTTTAATCATATCTTTAGTCTCTCCTTGTTCGCCAACATCAGCATGGATATAACGAAATTGATAATTTAAAGAAGGAGATAAATCTCGGATTTTTTTCTCGAATTTTTCTTTCAAGAATAAAGCAAGTTCGCACGACAATAAGACCTCTTCTAAAACGCGCTCTTTCCAGTTGTAAAATTTTCGGTTTTGGTATCTAATTTTTTTAAGAAAAAATCTCCCTCCTTCTCCCCTTCTCAGGACAACTATAGCTACTGGAAAATGTGGCTCCTGGCCAGAAGACGAATCGCACCCAACAATAATATCATAAAACCCTTCGTTTTTTTCCTCCATATATTTGGCCACCTCTTCTATTACTCCGTCAAGGGATAAATTTCCTCGACTGGGATTATAAAAATATCCTTTAAGAAATCTTTCCATATCAAATTTCTATCATATTTAATAATTGTAATCAAGCTCTACTTACATTTTTTATTATTTTGACAAATTCTTGAGGATCCAATGAGGCGCCACCAACCAAAAAACCTTGTAGGTTCGATTTTGCTGTATAACTTAAGGCATTTTGACTATTGATACTGCCCCCATAAAGAATAGGAATTCTCTTGGTTATTTTCTGACTATAAATCTTAGAGATAATTTTCCGAATAAAGATAGCCACCTTCTCTGCCCCTTCTGGCAAACAGGCTTTACCCGTTCCAATTGCCCAAATTGGTTCATAGGCAATAATAACTTGATTAATATCTTTTTCTGTAATTTCTCTAAGGCCTTTTTCAATTTGAGACTTTAAAATCTTCTGGGTTAATCTCTTTTTTCGTTCGTTTTCAGCTTCACCGATACATAAAATTGGCTTTAATTTTACCGAGAGAACAGCTCTCATTTTTCTGTTTATCATCTCATCGGTCTCTTTGAAATATCTCCGCCTTTCAGAATGGCCTAAAATTACATATTGGCAACCTAAATCTTTGAGCATTAGAAACGAAATTTCACCAGTGAAAGCTCCCTTTTCTTCCCAAAAACAATCCTGTGAGCCCAAGGCGAGTCCTCCGAAGCTCGTCTTTCGGTGAGCGAGGGAAGAGCCTCCTAAAATTGATAAATAAACAAATGGTGGACAAACTACTACTTCCGTGCTTTTGTTTTTGATATTTCTTAAGCCCCTTTTGACTGAACTAAAAAGGCGCTTGGCCTCTTGAAGAGTGGTGGGATTACATTTCCAATTGGCAACAATAATGGTTTTCATAGTTAAATTAACTTAGATATTCCTAAGGTTAGAATGATGACGATTATTCCAGCAAGCGAAGACCCAATTATAATTAAAGGCAGGGCTTTTTTAAAGGAAATTCCGAAAACAAAAGCAGCTATAGCTCCCGTCCAGCCGCCAATGAAAGGAATGGGGATGGCTACCAAAATTATAACAGTTAAATTTTTTCCCCATTTTTCGAATTTTGACTGATGAATTTTTCTGGTATGGATAAAAATCCAGGTAAAAAATTGATCGAAAAATCCGAATTTCTTGCTCAGAAACCGAGAAACTGGACTAAAGATAGAAATGATTAAAATTAAGGGTACTAAATTCCCTAAAACCGAAAAAAGATAAGCTGACCAAACAGGCATTTTGTAAACTTCCAAGGCCATAGGAATTGATCCCCTTAACTCAACTACTGGGGACATGGCAATTAGAAAGGTTTTAAGTTCGGGAATCATTGTTTTCTTAAATATTCGGCGGCTCTCTCTGGTTCGATAGTAGAAATCACGATCACACGGTTTCCCCCGACCCCCCCTCTTTTAGATACCTTCGGTTTCTAACGTTTTTGCCCTTCGCTTCGCTCAGGACAAAAGCCTGTTTTTCCACCACGGGGGAAACCGAGATTTCGCCTATCGAACCCTATCTTTGTCTTCGTAAATATTCGGCGGCTCTCTCTGGTTCGATAGTCGAAATCTCTATCTTTGCTCCCATTTCAAACCCAGCCCAAGTTGAAGTTTTTGGCAGAATCGTCCAATGCCAATGGTAATAATCATAATTTTTGCCATCGCAAGGAGCAGTGTGTAAATAAAAGTTATAAGCCGGATCATTCAAGGCTTTATAGAGTTTATTTAAAGCTATTTTAAAGGCTTCGGCTAACTGCTGTTTTTCTTTTTCGGTAATCCTCTCAAAGTAAGAATGGTGTTTTTTAGGAGAAATAATAACTTCAAAAGCAGATTTTGAGGCAAAGGGGCAGATAACTAAAAAATCCTCGTTTTCAAAAATTATTCGTTTTTTAATCTTTATTTCCCATTGAACCATCTGGCAATAGATACATTTTTTATGAACCTTAAAATACTTTTTGGAATTCACCAAGGATCTTTTAAGATCAACGTCAATAAGTGGAATAGTTACAATCTGAGAATGGGGATGGACAATTGTTGCTCCAGCTTCTATGCCGTGATTATGAAAAATAGAAACATAACTAACAAACTTTTCTTTCATTAGTTCCAAATATCTCTGCTGATAAACATCTATTGTTTCTTTCACCTGGCTAATTGAAAACTGGGCTAATTGTTTTTCGTGGTCTCTGGTAATAACCACTTCGTGAAAACCAACAGCGTTCATTGTTTGATATATATTGCCTTCAATTTTCTCGTCGAACTCAGGAGAAGGAATAAAGGCGGGATATTTGTTTGGAATAGAAATGGTTGTCCACCCCGTTAGAAATTTTCTAATTCCTAGCGGGGCCAAATTTTCGAGCTTTTCGTTTGGAGGAAACACTTTTCTACTATTAGAAAAAATAACGGTAGGGATTTCTTGAGTATGAATCTGACAAAATGGACATCGACTCTTTGGAATAGTCTCTTTCTTTCGTCTTTCTTGCTTAAAAGTTTCGAGCCTCCGGGCTCTGCCAGTGGCAATAACTACCCAGTCCCTGGAGACAAGATCTAAACGTAGTTCTGAGGGAAATCTCGATTTTTTAAGTTTTCTCTTTTTTTTCATACCCCGTAGAGTCCTTTGACTGAATTCAATCTTATTTGAATTAAGTCAATTGCCATTCTGATTATTGATTTAAATTTAACTTTGCTTTCGGGGTCATTTTTCCAATGAATGGGAATTTCTTTTATTTTATATCCCAATTTATTCGCAATAACTAGAATCTCTGGATCGAAAGCAAAACGATCTATTTTGCATTTAGGAAAAATCTTCTCGGAAGCCGCTCTTGTAATCCCCTTGAAACCACACTGACTATCTTCAATTTTCCAAAGCCCAATAATTATTTTTCTAAATAATTTAAAACCTTCTCCCAAAATAATATTTCTTATCCAGGGCTGAGGAGGATCTAAAACTGCTCCATTAACATCTCTCGAACCAATAACAATATCGTATCCTTTTTTGAATTCTGGCCACATTCTTTCAACCTGATCAATAGAGGTCGAATTATCAGCGTCAGTAAATACTCGGTATTCGCCTGAAGCAGCTAATATCCCCTGCCTCACCACATAACCTTTACCATGATTTTCCTTATTATCAATTAATCTTAGATTTTTTATTTGGCTTTGCAGGTTTTTAACGACTTCTGCTGTCTTATCTCTCGAACCATCATTAACCACAATAACCTCGTAATCATAGGTTTGTTCTCTTAGGTATTCATCGACTTTCTCTAAAGTTTTGGGTAATCTTCTCGCTTCGTTATAAGCTGGAATGATAACAGATAAATACATTGTTGGATTATTGAAATATTATAGTATTTTTTGATTATAACATTTCTTAGTATAAAACAAAATGGAACGCTCAGTAACTGAAACGCCCCTTTTAAGAGAGGAACTTGAGGAATTAGAAGACGAGTCGGTCTTCCCGTTCACCTGCCGGCATTTTTTGACTTCCCATCCAACAGTAGTCGGAGAGGAAGCGTTCCATAGGCTCCATTGCCTCGAGAACGTCATCGTCCTCATCATTGTCTTATCAAACCTCCTTCTCCCGATCTACCAAATGGCCAAGATTTATGGGATTTTGTGCTGATTTTTTTCTATTTTCTATAATATTTCTGTCAATACTCGCGAACCATCTTTTGTTACGGCAACTGTTTGTTCAAAATGGGCTGAGAGAGAATTGTCTTGAGTTGTGTAGCCGTGGTCATCTTCTGTTTTTTTAAGTTTCCAGCCCCCTATTGTTACCATTGGCTCCAAACAAAGAACCTGCCCTTCTTTTAGTTCCTCGCCTTTGTGCCTTTTTCCATAATTTAAAATTTGAGGATCTTCATGTAATTCTCTACCAATTCCATGACCGCAAAGTTCTCTAACCACATTAAATCCCTGAGATTCAACAAACCTTTGAATAGTATTGCCGATATCACCAACTGTATTTCCTGGCCTAATCTTTTTAATTCCCCTTTTTAAAGCTTTTTTTGTAACCCGAATTAATCTTTGAAATTCAGAATCAACTTTCCCTACTGGCAGAGTAACTGCCATATCAGTATGAAACCCCTTATAGATAAGGCCTAAATCCAAAGAAATAATATCACCCTCTTTCAGGTTTCGAGCAGAAGGAACGGCATGGACAATTTCTTCGTTTATTGAAGTACATAAAACTGCCGGGAAGTTCTGATATCCCTTAAAAGAGGGTTTGGTTTTAGAATCTAAAATCAGGCTTTCCGCACACCTATCTAATTCACGGGTTTGAACTCCTGGCCGAACCTTCTTTTCCAGTTTCTTCATAATTTCTGCCAGGATTCTGCCGCCTTCTGTCATTATTTTAATTTCTTCCGGCGTTTTAATCGTAATCATTTAATGGTTCGGTAAATTTACCATCCTGAGTTGGCCGAAGGATTGCTTTTAAAACATCCTTGAAAACATTTTCTATGCTCTGTCCTCCGTTTATTTTTCTTAGCTTTTCTTGTTTTTTATAATAATTTATTACTGGTATCGCTTCGTTTTTAAATTCTTCTAAACGTTTTTTTATAGAGCTTAATTTATCATCGTGTCTTGCAATAAGCTTCCCTCCGCATTCATCGCATTTATTAATCTTTTTAAAATGGCCCAGCCAAGGAAAAACCCTGCCGCATTTCCTGCACATTCTTCTTTTGGTTAAACGATTAATTGATTCTCTTCTTGAGATATCAACCAAAATAACCCTTGCATATTTTTGCCATTCATACCACTTTATTGCCTCATTAAGGAGTTTGGTCTCTTCCATTTTCCTCGGGCTGCCATCTATTACAAAACCTCGAAATTTTCCTGTGTGTGAACGGTGGGTTTTTTGCTTAAATTTTTCCAGTATATCTACCCAAAGTTTAGAAATAATAAAACTGGGGACCAATTCTCCTCTGCCCATCACTTTTATAAGTTTTTTAGCTGTAAAATCACCCACTTTCTGTCGTCTGCGTAAGACATCTCCGCTACCGAGATATTCGAGGCCAAATTCTTTAACAAGCAATTTGGCTTGGGTTCCTTTGCCAGACCCTGGCGGCCCTAACAAAATAATAATTTTTAATTTTTTAGAAAGTCTCATATTCGCGCATTTGTAACTGGGCTCTAATTTGACGCATAGTTTCGAGAACCACTGACACGACAATTATTAGAGAAGTTCCCCCAACCAAAAATCCAAAGACCGTAATATCGGTTATTGCCTGAACAAGAAAAGGCATCACGGCAATCAACCCCAAAGAAACTGCGCCAATAACCAAGACTCGGTTTAAAATATAATGCAGAAAGTCAGCCGTTGCTCTGCCAGGTCTAATACCCGGAATAAATCCTCCCATCTTTTGTAAATTTGAGGCAATAGATTTAGGATCAAAGGTAACAGCAGTGTAAAAAAAAGTAAAGAGGATAACCAATATAAAATAGATAGACACATAGCCCAAAAGGTTCTGTTGGGGATCGAAAAAAGCGCCTATGTTTTGAGCAATATTACCAACAATTCCCCCTGCCCCACTTAAAAAATTGGCAATCATTCCGGGGAAAAGTAGAATCGATAAGGCAAAGATTATCGGGATAACTCCAGCCGGATTAACGTTTAAGGGTAAGTAAGTAGAAGCACCTCCATACATTTTCATTCCCCTCACTCTTTTGGCATAAGAAACTGGAATATTCCGCCTGGCTTCATTAATTAAAACCACTCCGGCAATAATCAGAACAGCCATTCCAAAGAAGAGTAATAAAGAAGGAATTTGTGCGGGTGTATAGCTAATTGCCAGTTGACGAATATTATTGGGAAAACCAGACACAATGCCAGCGAAAATCATGAGAGATATGCCATTACCTATCCCTTTTTCAGAAATTAACTCACCCAACCACATTAAAAAGACGGCTCCAGCAATAATGGTCAGAATGGCAGTTAAAAGTAATTGAGGCGAAAGGGTTCCTATGACATTCTGCTGCTGAAACAAAGCTAACATTGCATAACCCTGAAGGGCGGCGAAGGGAACAGTTAAAAGACGACCGTACTGATTGAATTTTTGTCGTCCCTGCTCTCCTTCTTCTTTGTAAAGACGCTCAAGTTGAGGAAAAATCATGGTTAAAAGCTGCAAAATAATCACTGAGGTTATGTAGGGACCCAATCCCAGCATGACAATAGAAAGATTGTCGAGGGCACCTCCTGTAAAAATATTTAAAAGACCAAAAAGTTGGTTAGATTCAAAGAACTCTCGCATTCTCTGGGCATCAATCCCAGGAATAGGAATAGTAGCCATTATTCGGAAAATGGCAAAAATTGCTAAGATAAATAGAATCTTATTGCGAAGATCTTTTATCTTAAAAACTTGGATAATTTTTTGATACCACATATCTTTTGATTTGCAGAAGAAATCTCAAATTCTAATATCTAAATATCTAAATTCCAATTTTCTAAATTTTAAATACGTGTTTAGAATATTAGGATTTAGGGTTTAGGATTTGTTTCGAATTTAGAATGCAACCCTCCGGGGAGTCCGCTTTGCGTCCAGCGGATTTCGGATTTTTATTTTATGACGCCGCCGGCTTTCTCAATCTTCTCTTTAGCTTGCTCTGAAACCTGGCATTTCTCAAGAACTAATTTCTTTGCCAGCTTTCCTTTCCCCAAAACCTTAACTTCCGGAGTCCTTCCTTTTATTCTACGAACTAATCTTTTATCGAGCAAGGTTTTAGGAGAAACCACTTCTGAAGACTCAAACTCCTTCTCAAGAGTTTCAACATTAATAACAACCGGCTTCAAGTGTTTACTCTTAAATCTATAACCCCTTAGTTTTGGGTATCTTTTTATTATTTGTCTAATAACCGGCTTAAGCCTTCTTCCCGACCGGGACTTCTGACCCTTAACTCCTCGACCAGAATAAGTTCCTTTTTTTCCGCCACGACCAACTCGTTTCTTCGGTCTTAATTGATGTTTTGGGCCTAATTGATGTAGTTGCATAGTATTAGAAATTATAAATCTTAATATCTAAATTTGAAACCCCGAAGTATAACTCGCTACGCTCGTTAACTGCGGGGCAGGCAATATCCAAATTTTAGAATTTGCTGTGCTCCGAACTTAAATCCGAAGGATTTATGGTTTTGGGGTTTCGAGTTTAGAAGTTCGGATTTCGGGTTTTCGCAGCCGCTCTAATGCCATAATTGTTGCTTTGGCATTATTTAATTTATTCCCTGTTCTTCCTAAGATTTTTGAAGAAATATTTTTTATACCGGCTAAAGTGCAAATTACCCTCACCGTTCCTCCTGCCACCAATCCCCTGCCTTTTCTTTGAGGTTTTAATAAAACTCTAGCCGAAGAATGTTTGGCGAAAACTTCGTGAGGAATGGTATCTTGAAGAATAGGAACGTCGATTAAATTTTTTTTCGCCATTCTAGTTGCTTTTTCGACTGCTTGGGCAACATCTGTACCCTTAGCCACTCCTACCCCTACCTTTCCTTTTTTATTACCTATTATCATTACTGCCCGAAATCGAAAATGCCGGCCACCTTTGGTAACCCTAGTCACTCTCGCTAAATTCAAAAGCTTTGAGTCAAATTCTTTATCTTCTCTAGCCCTAGTGAAAAAAGATTTTCTTGATCCTACCATAATCATATTTTTACCGTATTAAAGAAACAATGATTAGAATTTTAATCCCCCTTCTCTTGCTCCTTCAGCCAGTGCTTCTACTCTACCATGGTAATCAAAACCTCCCCGGTCAAAAACTACCTTTTCAATTTTCTTTTTAAGCGCTCTTTCGGCAATTAATTTTCCAATCTCGTAAGCTATAGCTACTTTCCCTGCCCTGGCTTTTTCTATTTTTGTTTTTTGCCTGCCCCGCACCGAACTTGCCTGCCCCGTAGGAAGCCGAAGGCTTTCCTTTGGGGTTCTGGTGCGGGATCCTTTAAGCTCTTGATCTCTAGCTGAAACCAAAACACTTCCTTTCTCGTCATTAATTAGTTGGGTATAAATATGTTTATTAGAACGGAAGACATAAAGACGAGGCACTTTAGCTGTACCAGAAATCTTAGCCCTTATTCTTTTATGACGTCTATGTCTTTTTTCGAGTCTCGATGATTTAACCATTGTTAATTGCCGGCTGGTAACCCTATTAATTACTAATAATTAGCTATTGGCCCGTTGTTGTTATTGCCCTCTTTCCCACTTTTCTCCTAACAATCTCTCCAAGATATCTTATGCCTTTTCCTTTATATGGTTCTGGGGGCCGGATTTTTCTGATTTTGGCTGAAATCTGACCAACTAATTCTTTGTTGATTCCTGAAATAGTAATAATATTCTTTTCAACTGAAAAATTAATTCCCTCTGGAACTTTTACTGTAACGGGATGAGTGAAACCAACCCGAACAACTAAATCTTTTCCTTCAAGCGAGGCTTTATAACCCAAACCCTCGATTGCTAATTTTTTTTCGTATCCGTTAGTAACTCCTTGAATCATATTGGCAAGAAGAGTCCTTGTTAAGCCCCAGAAAGATTTGGTTTTTTTGGTTTTTCGAGATGGTAAAACAGAAATCTTTCCCTCTTTTATTTCTACCTTAATCTCAGGATGGATCTCATAGAAAAGCTCACCCTTGGGACCTTTTATGGTAACCTTGTGGCCTTCAGTTTTAACCTCCACTCTTTCTGGTATTAGAATTAATTTTTTTCCTACACGTGACATAGATAATTTGCAATTTACCAAATTTCGCAAAGTATTTCTCCTCCTAGTCTTTTTTTTCTTGCCTCTTTCCCGGTCATCAAACCTTCTGACGTAGAAACGATAGATATGCCATATCCTTCCCTTACCGGCTTTAATTTTTTAGTCTTCAAATAAATTCTTTGGCCTGGTTTTGAGATTCTTTTTAATCCAGAAATAACGGAAGTTCCATCATCATATTTCAAAGTAATTTCAATAATTTTTCTTGTTCTCCTCCCTCGCTTCTCGGCTTTCTGGATACAACCGTTTTTTTCTAAAACCTTAGCAATTTCGTATTTTAAATTAGAAAAATCAACATCAACCGTAGAATGTGAAACGGCCTGAGCATTACGTATTCTATTTAACATATCTGTTATGGGGTCGGTCATAAGCGTTTTGCTAAAATAAAATATTAAAAATAAAGGATGAAAGATATTTTTGCGTTTTTATGTTTTGGTTTTTCATTTTTTATCTTTACCATGACGATTTTCGAACCCCGGGTATCTCGCCTTTATTTGCCATCTCTCTAAAACATATCCGACATAAACCAAATTTCCTCATATAACTTCGCTTCCTGCCACATCGAAAACAACGCCTAACGATTCGGGTTGTGAATTTAGGGTTCTTTTTTGATTTCGCAATTTGTGACTTTGTTGCCATATATCGGTGAACAAAAAACAGTAAACAATATTTCGACTAAGAATTCTTTCTCCCTGTTCTCTGTTTCTTGTTCATTGTCCTCTGCTCATTGTTTTATCGGAAATCCAATTAGTTTCAGAAGCTCTAACCCTTGTTCCATTGTTTTGGCGGTAGTGGTTACGGTAATTTCGAAACTAAAAATAAACCTTGTCTTCTCTGGTAATATCTCAGGAAAAGATATTTGCTCTTTAACCCCAATGGTTAAATTTCCTCTTTTATCTACTGATTTTGGATCAATCCCTCGAAAATCACGGGATCGAGGCAAAGCAATATGAATTAATCTGTCTAAAAAATTATACATTTTTCTTTTTCTTAAGGTGACCTTAGCTCCGACTGCCATTCCTTGTCTAATTTTAAAACCAGCGATAGATTTTTTTGCCTTTGTTAAAACTGATCGCTGTCCAGCAATTAAAGACAGATCGTTCAAAATATTATTAAAAACTTTTTTCTGTTCTTCTGAGCTTTTCCCGGTAATCAACTTACCAAAACCAGTATTTAGAATAACCTTCTCAATCTTAGGGACAGCCATGGCGTTTTTGTAGCCAAACTTCTCTTTCATAGCCGGAATAATCTCTTTTTTGTATAGTTCTTGTAATCGAAGCATATTTTTTTATTACTATATTCTTTGTCCACACTTCTTGCAAATCCGATATTTTTCCTTCTCTCCAAGTTTATACCCTATTTTTGTTGCCTTACCGCATTTTGGACAAATAAGCTTGACATTAGAGACGTTCATTGGAGCGACAATTTCTACAATTTGTCCCTTCTCCCCCGATTTTCGTGGTCTGATGTGTTTTTTTCTTAAATTAATTCCCTCAACCATAATTTTCTCTCTCTTCGGAAGAACCTTTAAAACCTTCCCTTTTCTTCCCCTGTCTTTTCCCGAGATTATTAGAATATTATCGCCTTTCTTAATTCTCATATTTATACAAGTTCTTTGGCTAAAGTAGCTATTTTCTCAAATCCCTTTTCTTTTATTTCATAAGGAACAGGCCCAAAAATCCTTCCACCCTTAGGGTTCTTCTTTATATCTAAAATGACAGCTGCATTATCATCGAAACGTATATAAGTACCATTTTTCCTCCGATACGATTTTTTCTGCCTTATGACTACTGCTCTTACTATATCATGTTTTTTAACTGGTTTTCGAGGCTCTGCTTTTTTGACCGCAGCAACAATTATATCGCCAATTTGAGCATACCTCTTCCTCGTTCCCCCTAAAACCCTAAAACACTGGATAATCTTTGCTCCGGTGTTATCAGCTACCCTTAACATTGTTTGAGGCTGAATCATAAGTGTTACCGTTAAAATAAAATAGAAAAGATAAAATATAAAAAATTTTTGGTTTTTAAACTGTATTTTTTATCTTTTATTTTTAATTTTTGGTTTTAGGCCTTGCCGACTACTCGCCATTTTTTTTCTTTGCTTATCGGCCGGCATTCTTCAATAATCACCCTATCTCCTGCTTTATACTCTTTTTTTCCGTCGTGAGCTTTATACTTTTTATGAACCTTATATCTTCTCTTATATTTAAGATGTTTCTTAATGCGTTCAATCTCTACCACTACGGTCTTCTCCATTTTATTAGAAATAATTGTTCCGATTAATTGACGTTTTGGCATACTTCAGTAAACAAAAAACAGTTAACAAAAAACAATGATTTTATTAAGAAGTAATTTGTTTATTGTTCTTTGTTCTTTGTTCATTCAACAAAGTTAATATTTTAGCAATATCTTTTTTTATTCTTCTTGCCTCTCTAACGTTTCTCACTTTTCCTAAAGCTAAATTAAAATGCAATAATCGTAAATGTTCTCTGCTTTCCTGCAAAATTTTGAGCAGTTCTTTCTTGGTTTTTTGATGAAGTTCAGAAATTTTCATCCTGTTAGAAATTTCGATAAACCCCGCTAAAATTATTGAAAATCCCAATAATTTCTAACGGAATTCATTTATCTTTTTACAAATTTTGTTTTTATCGGAAGCTTATCGGTCGCCATTCTAAAAGCTTCCTTGGCTATCTCTTCTTTGATCCCTTCTAATTCAAAAATAATTCTGCCGGGCTTAACTGGAAAAACATAATGAGAAACCGCTCCTTTTCCTCCGCCCATAGGAACTTCGACTCCTTTTTGAGTCACGGGCTTATCAGGAAAAATCCTAATCCAAAGCTTACCACCTCTTTTTAAATAGCGAATGATTGTTCTTCTGGCGGCCTCAATCTGACGAGAAGTAATCCATTTAGCTTCTAATGCTTTTAAACCAAAACTGCCAAAAATAAGTTCTGTTCCTCGAGTCTCGATTTCTCTTCCCCTTGAACGACCCTTATGCCATTTTCGATGTTTTACTTTTTTTGGTATCAATATGGCCATAGTATCAATGTTTAAAACTTATCTCCTTTATAAATCCAAACCTTCACTCCAATTACTCCATAAGCGCAATGAGCTTCGCAGAGTTCATAATCAATATCGGCTCTCAGTGTTTGACGAGGAAGACGGCCCCTTTTTAACCATTCTCGACGGGCAATTTCTGCCCCTCCAAGACGACCAGCAATTTCTATCCTAGCTCCTTTTACTTCTTTGTGAACCATAATTTTATCTAAGGCTCGTTTTAGCACTCTCCGGTGATGAATTCTCTTCTCTAGTTGTTGAGCAACCCATTGGGCAACCAAGCTGGCTTTTAGCCAAGGATTTTTAATCTCTTTAATTTCAATTTTTAATTCTTGTTTTTTGACGCCTTTTTTGGCTGGAATTAAAATTTTTTGTTCTAATGTTCTTTTCAGTTCTTCAACACCCTCTCCTCCTCTGCCAATAATCAAACCCGGCCTCGCTGTCTCGATAATAATATTTACTTTTCCGGGAAATCTTTCAATTTCAATCTTTCCTATGCTGGCTTGGAATAATTTTTCTTTCAAGAACTTTCTAATTTTAAAATCTTCCTTTAAAAACTGAGGAAATTTTTTTTTAGATAGCCAACGAGAATCCCAATCAGCAATCCCTCTTATTCTAAAAATTTTAGGATGGACTTTATGAGCCATATTTTTAGAAGGCTTTTCGCCTAAATATTCTTCTTATTCCTCTTTCTGTTTTGGGTCTAACGGCTTTTATTTCTGTCCTCAATCTTGGTTTCTCGATTTTAGACGCCTTTTCATCTTTCTCGACTTTCTCTTTAATAACCTCGGCTTTCCCGGCACCAGAAATTTCTTTTCGGTGTCGGACTAGCCCTGCATCAGGCTTCGACTTGGTGCGGAATTTCGGTTTTTTTGCTTTCTTTGGTTTTGTCTCAAATTCATCTAAGACAATGATTATATGAGAAGTCTTCTTCTGAATTTCATATGCTTGGCCTCGAGCTCTAGGCTGCCATCTTTTTAATTTCGGCCCTTCATCGACTGTTATTTTTGAAATATAAAGGTTGCCTTCCTCTAATTGAAAGTTATTTTTAGCAGAATCTATGGCTGATTTTAAAAGCTTATCTATAGGCAAACTTGCTCTCTTTGGTAAAAATCGAAGCAATGTCTGGGCCTCAATCGCTTTCTTTCCTCGAATTAAATCAACTACTAATCTTACTTTCCGGGGAGCAATCCTTAAATACCTTAATTTTACGGTAATTGCCATAATCTTTTCTAAATATTTAAGTATTTTAACATTCAAACGAGTTTGATATTTTATAGAAACTCGAACGTCTAGAAATTAAGACTACTTAGACGGTTCTTTTGATGGCTCTGCCTTTACGGTTCCTTTCTGGACTTCTTTCTGTTCTAACTCTCTTTGCATTCTTCCTCCGTGTCTAACGAACTTTGTCGTTGGAGAAAATTCTCCTAATTTATGGCCAACCATGTCATCCGTTACCTGAACAGGAATAAATTCCCGCCCATTGTGAACACCAAAAGTAAACCCAATCATTTCTGGGGTAATGGTACAAGCTCTTGCCCAGGTTTTAATAATGATTTTAGAGCCTGGTTTTAGTTTTTTAAGAAGTTTTTGGTCAATATAAGGACCTTTTTTAAGACTACGAGCCATTGTTACATTGTTAAATTGTTACATTGCTACATTGCTAAACTATTTTATCGGTTTAACAATTTGACAATTTAGCAATTTAACAGTTATCGCTTTTTTCTACGCGATATTATTAATTTATTTGTCCATTTTTTCCTTTTTCTGGTCTTCACTCCCAAGGCTGGCTTCCCCCAAGGAGTTTTCGGATGTTTCAGGCCAATAGGGGCCTTGCCCTCTCCACCACCATGAGGATGATCGGGAGGAACCATTGCTGAGCCCCGTACCGTTGGCCTTTTTCCCTTCAAACGAGACCTTCCGGCTTTTCCAATAACCTGATAAATATGGTCGGGATTAGAAACAACTCCTATGGAAGCAAAACATTCTCCAGAAATTCTCCTAATCTCAGAGGAAGGCATTTCTAAATTGGTATATTTTCCTTCTTGGCCTAAGACACGAGCAGATGTCCCTGCCCCTCTTATGAATTTTCCTCCTCTACCTGGTTCAACTTCAATATTATGAACTAAGGTTCCACTCGGAATATTTTTTAACCTCAAACGATTACCTGGTGAAAGAGAAGTATTCTCTGAAGTAATAATCTCCTGGCCGACTTTTAAATCTTTTGGAGCAAGAATGTAACGTTTTTCATTGTCTTGATACTGTAAAAGGGCAAGAAAAGCTGTGCGATAAGGATCGTATTCTAGGGCGATAACTTTTGCGGGCATATTAAGTTTTGCTTGTCCAAAATCGACAATCCTATAAAGACGTTTAGCCCCTCCTCCACGATGGCGAACGGTTATTCTCCCAGAACTCCCCCTGCCTGCCTTCCTTTTGATAAATAAGAGGAGCTTTTTTTCTGGCTCTTTTTTTGTAAGCAATTTAGAAACTCTCATAAAATTTTATTTAAATATTCTATTCTTTATCTTGGCAGAACTTCAATTTTTTGTCCTTCCTTAATTTTTACAATTGCTTTTTTATATCCTTTCCGCCACCCTGCAGTTCTTCCCAGCCTTCTTCTTTTTGGGGGAATATTAATAATTTTTACCGACACTACATCAACATCGTAAAGACCTTCGACTGTTTGCTTAATTTCTACTTTGTTAGTCTCTTGCCAAACCTTAAAGATGTATTTATTTTCCTTGGTAAGATCGGTTGCTTTTTCTGTGACATGGAACGCTTTCAAAACTTTATAAGCCTGAATAAACTTTTTCTTTCTCTTGGTTCTTAGTTTTTCAACTGTCGGAACTTTCTTTTTGTCCTTTTTCTTTTCTTTTTCATCGGCCTTAGGTTTCTTTGGTTTTTCTTTTGCTTCTTTTTTTTTCTTGCTTTCTGTGGCCTTGGCGAAGGAGGGTTTTTCTTTTTTCTTAAAAATATCTAAAATTGCCATAAATTCAGTGAACAGAGAACAGTGAACAGAGAACAACAATTTTCGCGCCTTTTATAAAGATAATTTTGTTCTTTGTACTTTGTGCTTTGTGCTTTGGTTTAGAAATGTTTCTTTAATTGTTTTTATTGTTTCTTTTGGCATTATTAAATATTTAGAAGAAAGCAGATCGAACACATTTAGATTTCTAGCTTCCATTATTTGCAATCCTGGAATATTTCTTCCAGCTCTCAATATCTTTTCATCTTTCTTTGGTAAGGCTATTAGAGCAGATATTTTCGGGGAAAGTATTTTTCTAAAAATATTTAAAATCTCTTTTGTTTTAGGTTTTTCTAGCTTTAAATCGTCTAAAACAATAATTAATTTTTCTTTAGCTTTGGCAGATAAAACTATTAATAAAGCTTTCCTCTTCATTTTTTTATTAATTTTCTTTTTAAAAACCCTGTCTTTGGTTGGGCCAAAAGTCACTCCTCCTCCTCGCCATATAGGAGACCTTATTGAACTTGCCCTAGCACGACCTGTCCCCTTTTGACGCCAGGGCTTTCTTCCTCCGCCCCTCACCTCTCCTCTTCCTTTGGTATGAGCAATGACTCTTCTTCTATTTGCCATCTGAGAAACTAATACCTGATGAACCAGGTCAAGGTTAATTTTAATATCGAAGATCTCCTTTGGAAGTAAGACCTGGCCGATTTTTTCACCATTTTGGTTGTAAATTTCAATTTTCATTTTCCTACGAATTACGCTGTCGCATTAAGCAACTCCACGTAGTGTTGATATTGATGAATCTACGAATGTCCTTAAGGCGAGGGAATCAACTTTCGGGACCATCCGCAGCGAATTAGCATGGTGTCGCTGAAGGCGACTAATTCACGAGGACATGAGCGAGCTTCTCGCTGGGAATCTCGCGTGTACCGAAAGTTGCATTCCCGAGCACCTATCCTCTAATTTCAATTAATGTTCCTTTTCTGCCCGGAATAGCACCTGTAACAACAAGTATATTATTTTTAGAATCAACTTTTGCTATTTTCAAATTTTTAACTGTTATTCTTTCTGATCCCATTCTGCCCGGCATTTTTCTGCCTTTAATAACTCTTTCTGGAAAAGAAGATCCCACAGAACCCAAAGTTCTGGCTTCGTGCTTTACACCGTGAGAAGCTCCCCTACCCGCAAAACCCCATCTTTTTACTGCTCCTTGGAAACCTTTACCCTTGGAAATTCCAGAAACTGAAACCTCATCTCCCTCTTCGAAAATTGAAACGTCAATAATATTACCGACTTTGTATCTTGAAATATCTATATCACCTCTAAATTCTCGAATATATCTAAATGGTTTTTGTTTTTGTGGTTTTTTTACTTTTTTCTCTTTTAATTTTTGGAATCCAATCTGAATTGCCTCATAGCCATCTATGCCTCGTACCGAATTTTCGCTGGTACGGGGTTTCTTGTCTTGTAGCTCTCTCTTGGCGATGCTGTTAGGCTCCTTTGTTTTTATCTGTAAAACCTGGCAAGGACCGGCCTCAATTAGAGTAACCGGTATTACATTCCTTTTTTCATCAAATATTTGGGCCATCTTTAGTTTTTGGCCTAAAATAAATTTCATATTTATGAACAATTTTATAAACAATTGAAAACCGGGCATAGCCCGGTCTTCGTCCATGGCTATTTAAGATTAATCAATAATCTAAAGAAATATTTTTACCATTTTAGTTAAAATATATTCTGGTAAATTTACTCTTACAATTCCTTTATGATGCTTCTATGCTTTTATTACATTTTGATTTCGATATCAACTCCGGCGGGCAGGTTCAGGTTCATTAAAGCATCAATAACTTTTGGATTCGGATTTAAAATATCAATTAATCTTTTGTGAATCCTTGTCTCAAATTGTTCTCGGGCATCTTTATGAATAAAAGAAGACCGATTGACCGTATATTTATGAATTTCTGTCGGAAGGGGAACGGGGCCTAAAACTTCTGCATCATAACGTAAAGCGGCCTCAACGATCTGTCGAGCACTGCTGTCTATTACCTTGTGATCATAGGCTTTCAGCTTTATTCTTAATTTCGACTGAAAGCCATCTTTGGTTTCTTGAGCTCCCCGTTTTCCTTTTGCTATCATCTTAAAAGAACGAATAAAAAATTAACAGGTAGAAATAACAGAAATCGTAACAAAATTGTCAACGGTTTCAACGTTCAGGCTTATTATTTGATTATCTTTGTTACTACTCCAGCTCCCACGGTCTTGCCCCCTTCTCTAATTGCAAACCTCTGTTTCTCCTCAAGGGCAATCGGAGCAAGCAATTTAATCGTTAAATTAACCGTATCACCAGGCATAACCATCTCTGTTCCCTTGGGTAAGACCACGTCTCCCGTAACGTCGGTAGTCCGGAAATAAAATTGAGGTTTGTAACCAGAAAAGAAAGGGGTGTGACGACCTCCTTCTTCTTTGGCCAAAACATAAATCTCTGCATCAAATTCGGTATGAGGAGTAATTGAACCTGGTTTAGCTAGAACTTGGCCTCTTTCAACGTCCTCTTTCTTTAATCCTCGGAGTAAAATTCCAACATTATCTCCTGCCATCCCTTCATCCATAATTTTGTTAAACATTTCGATACTGACTGCTACTGTTTTAACGGTTGGGCGAAGACCTATCAACTCTACCTCTTCATTAGAATGAATCACTCCTCTCTCTATTCTTCCAGTCGGAACTGTTCCCCTGCCAGCAATAGAAAAAACATCTTCAATAGCCATTAAAAATGGTTTATCTGTGTCTCTTTTGGGATCTGGAATATAATCGTCTAAAGCCTTCATCAGTTCTAGAATAGGCTTGACTGCTTCATCATCAGCAGAATCTGCCTCCAGGGCTTTTAAGGCCGACCCTTTAATTATTGGAATCTCATCTCCCGGAAAATCATACTTTTTTAAAAGTTCTCGTACTTCAGATTCTACTAAAGTAATCATCTCTTGATCATCAACGAGATCGCATTTATTCAAGAAAACAACAAGAGAAGGTAATCCCACTTGTTTGGCCAATAAAATATGCTCTCTGGTTTGAGGCATGGGGCCATCAAGAGCTGAAATCACTAAAATGGCTCCGTCCATCTGGGCAGCTCCCGTAATCATGTTTTTAATGTAGTCAGCGTGTCCTGGGCAGTCAATGTGAGCGTAATGTCTCTTCTCTGTCTCGTACTCGACATGACAAACGTTTATAGTTAAACCTCTGGCTTTTTCCTCGGGAGCAGAATCGATTTCTTCTATTGATTTTTTTGAAGCCCTGAAACCTTTTGATCCTAAGGTTTTCAAGATGGCGGCTGTAAGGGTTGTCTTGCCATGATCAACATGACCAATGGTTCCCACATTAACATGAGGTTTTACTCTCTCAAATTTTTCTTTTTCTGCCATAACATCCAATAAACAGAGAGCAGAGAACAGAGAACGGAATGTTCATTGTTCATTGTTCATTGTTCATTGTTAAATTAGCTTATATTACTATTCTATTAATTTTTAGAAAATAGTCAACCCTTCATTAGGTAAAAATCTGATTCGAGTAATTTATACCAAAGATTAAGTACTTGGTCAACCCCGTTAGAAATTTTACATTTACATAAATCATCGTAACTCATTGACATAACCAAAAGGGATTGCTTTTACTATCATCTTGGTATTAAGAATTTCTAACGGGGTCAACAGATTGCCTGTGGATTAATTCTATTTCCTACGAATTACGAATCATTACGAATATACGAATAAGTGAAGCAACAAGTCTTCAAAGTAGCCTTCGGAAGCGGCTGAGCATGGTCACGCCGAAGGCGGGTCAGCCGCTGAGAAAGCAGACCCAAAAAATCTCGGGCTTCGACTGAGCTCAGCCGAATGTCCTGGGATTTTGAGGGTCGGTACTTTGAAAACTTCGTTGCCGAGCGCTCTATCTAACGCCTTTTTCCTTCAATTATCTCTTGAGCAATATTTCCCGGGACTTCTCCGTAGTGATCGAATTCCATCGTAAAACTTCCGCGACCTTCACTCACTGAACGAAGAACGGTCGCATAACCAAACATTTCGGCTAAAGGAACTTTTACATCGATAACTTTCAGATTAAGCCGGTCTTTTGTTTCCTCAATTTTTCCCCTCCTCGCACTTAGGTCTCCTGTTACATCGCCGAAAAATTCTGAAGGACAAACCACCTCTAATCGCATTATTGGTTCAAGTAAAATTATTTTTGCTCTTTTTGCCGCTGATTGAAAAGCGATAGAGGCTGCAATCTTAAAAGCAACCTCTGAAGAATCGACTTCGTGGAAAGAACCGTCATATAAAACTACCTTTAAATCAACCATTGGATAACCGGCTATCACCCCTTTATCCTTGGCCTCTTGCGCTCCTTTCCTAACTGCT
The DNA here is from genome assembly GCA_011050465.1 of Candidatus Nealsonbacteria bacterium. NCBI lineage: Bacteria > Candidatus Nealsoniibacteriota > Candidatus Nealsoniibacteriota bacterium. The sequence continues at coordinate 39,657 of DRFQ01000008.1, forward strand.
GGAATGAACTCTTTAGGAATAATTCCTCCTCTGATTTCATCAATAAATTCAAACCCCTCCCCCCTTGCCTTGGGTTCTAATTTTAACCAGACATGTCCATACTGACCTCTTCCGCCCGATTGCTTAATATACTTACCCTCGGCTTCAGCCGTACCTTTTATCGTTTCTTTATAAGCTACCTGAGGCCGTCCTACGGAGGCTTCCACTCCAAACTCTCTCTTCATCCGGTCACTAATTATTTCCAAATGTAATTCCCCCATGCCTGAAATAATCGTTTCGCCGGTTTCCAGGTCTCCCTTTACTTTAAAAGTAGGGTCTTCTTCAGATAACTTCTTTAGAGACAAACTCATTTTTTCTTGATCAGCTTTGCTTTTTGGCTCAATTCTAATAGAAATAACAGGCTCTGGAAAAGTAATCTTTTCTAGAACAATCGGATGATCAATGTCGCAAAGAGTGTGGCCGGTAGCAGTATTTTTAAGACCGACTGTTGCGTTAATCTCGCCGGTATAAATTTCTTCAATCTCTTCGCGAGTATTAGCGTACATTCTGAGGATTCGGCCAATTCTTTCCTTTCCTCCGCTAGTCGGGTTAAAAACATAAGAACCTCTCTTTAAAGAGCCGGAATAAACACGAAAGAAAGTTAAAGTGCCAGCATAAGGATCGGTCGCAATCTTAAATGCTAGGGCTGAAAAAGGAGCTGAGTCTGAAGCTTCTCTTTCAATCTCTTTACCGGTCTTTGGGTCGGTTCCCTTAATAGGGGGAAGATCAATGGGGCTGGGAAGATAATCACAAATAGCATCAAGCAAGAGCTGAACTCCCTTGTTTTTTAGAGCTGACCCGCAAAAAACAGGAATAAGCTTATAATTTATGGTGGCTGTCCTTAGAATTTTCTTCAAATCACCAACTGAAATTTCTCTGCCAGCTAAATATTCTTCTAAAAGTTTATCGTCCTCTGCAACAATTTTCTCAACCAATTTATCTCTCCACTCTTTAGCTTTTCCTTGAAGATTTTGAGGAATTTCAGCTTCTACTATCTCTTGGCCAAAATCGCCTTCGAATCTCAGGGCTTTCATGGTTAAAAGATCAATTACCCCTGCGTGTTGCTCTTCTTCCCCAATCGGCAGTTGAAGAGCTACAGCATTGGGAGATAACTTTTCCCAGATTGATTCTAGGCTTTTTTCAAAAGAAGCACCGGTCCTATCTAATTTATTTATAAAACAAATTCGTGGAACTTTAAATTTATCAGCTTGGCGCCAAACTGTTTCTGATTGAGGTTCAACTCCTGCCACTCCGTCAAAAACAACCACTCCGCCGTCTAAAACCCTCAAAGACCTTTGAACTTCGGCCGTGAAATCGATGTGACCGGGAGTATCAATTATGTTTATCCGACATTCGTTTTCTTTTTTTCTCTCTAACCCCTTGGGAATCCAGAAACAAGTGGTAGCCGCGGATGTAATAGTAATTCCTCTTTCTTTCTCTTGAACCATCCAGTCCATAATTGCTTTACCGTCATGAACCTCGCCAATTGAATGAGAAATCCCGGTGTAAAATAAAATTCGCTCGGTCACTGTGGTTTTGCCGGCGTCAATATGAGCAATAATACCAATATCTCTAACTCTTTCTATGGGATATGTTCGCATACGCTCAAAATAAAATGTTAAAAATAAAAAACTCTAATTTATTTGTCAAAGAAATTTTGTCCTTGACAAAAATTTAATAATATATTTATATAATTATTGGTACACAATGCCAGGAAAGAGGTTATAACATGGCCAGACGAAGCAAAAAGGAAGTCGATCTTGAGAAGGTGGTAGTTGAATACCTTAACCGTCTCAAGGTGCAGATAAGTATCACCAATCCTACCTTCATTTTTTTTCTTGAGGGACTCATGAAATGGATTTCTGATAATTGGGACTGGGAAAGGGTAAAGAGAGCAAAGGTCAACTTCCATCCAAAATTAGGTTCTATCTTAACCAATTTAATTAGGGAGGGAAAGCTGGAACTTTATATAACTCCCGAACACCGTATTCACTTTGGGCAATCGTCCCACTAACCCCTCCTCCACCGCCCCAAAGGCGTCGTTCATTCGACGCCTCTTTTTGTTTCCCTACAAATTACGAATCAGTGCGAATATACAAAAAATAAGTTAGTGAGGAAATTGACCCCGCTCCTATGCCTATTGAGATACGAATGAAACAAAAAAATGAATTAGACTTAAATTCCTATCATTAATCGTCCACCTCAAGTTTTAGGGGCGGGGTCATATTTCCGAACGTTTACTTTGA
>DRFQ01000010.1 GCA_011050465.1 Candidatus Nealsonbacteria bacterium
AAGGGCCCCAGATTTATATTGGGTTACCCCTCCAACATTTAAAGGAGCTGGGACATTGTCTCCTGGTGGAACAGCTGTAGGTTCTGTCCATTGAGCAAAGACATACCAGACAAAGAGGAAACTAAAAGCAATTAGCCCTAAAGTTAGGGTAAGTGTTTTGTAGTTTACTTTTGACATATTATTTTTATTGCTCCCTGACTTTTTATTACTTTATTTGAAAGATAACAAAAGACCAGGTCAACAATTTTTTATTATTTTTATTTAGATTAACGAAGTTTATTTAATTCCTCAAGTTGTCTTTGGATTTCTTCTTCTGAAAGAACAGGTGGTTTTTCGCGAGCTTTTTCTATTTCTTCAAATTGGGTCTTCATTTCTTCTTCGGTTGAGGGTTTAGTGCCTGCTTTTTCCCTTAACTCTTCAATTTCTTTTAATTGTTGTTCTGTTATTGTTTCTTCTTTTGGTGAAGGAACTTCTGGAGGTGGAGCTTCTTTTTTTAGCCAGATTAAAATTAAAATTCCCAGAATAACAATAATCCCCAGGACTATCAAAATCAAAACCTGAGGAGTGAATTTCCAGCTTTTTTCTAAAGAGATCTTTGAATTCGTGAAATTAGTCATTTTATTGTTGGTTTATTGCTTCATCAATTATATCTTATAAGAAAGATAATAATATGACTAGGCGATAGCTTTTAATTGTTTAATTTATCTTAGCAAGAAAAGTAATTGTCAACAATATAAGTTACTAACAAATAGCCCGCGCTTTCAGCGCGGGCCGTTTAATTTTTTTCTAAAATATTTTTTTATTTAGCTCGTTTATTTTTTATCCTTTAGGTTTAATTACTTCATCAATGATTCCGTATTCTTTAGCTTCAGGAGCCGACAAATAAAAATCTCTGTCGGTATCTTTCTCAATCTTTTCAAAGGGCTGGCCGGTATGTCGAGCTAAGATTTTATTAAGTTTTTCTTTAATTTTAATAATTTGGCGGGCAGTTATTTCTATTTCTATAGCCTCACCGGTTACTCCGCCAGCTACCTGGTGAAGTAAAATTTCAGCATTGGGTAGGGAAAAACGTTTTCCTTTGGCCCCAGCCGCCAGAAGAGTGGCTCCCATTGAGCCTGCCAAACCAATACAAACTGTTGAAATTTGGCATTTGACATACTGCATAGTGTCATAAATTGCTAAGCCGGCAGTAACTGAACCTCCGGGAGTATTAATGTAAAGCTTAATTTCTTTATTATGGTTGTGACTGGCCAAAAAAAGCATTTGGGCAATGATTGAATTAGCAACAGGATCAATAATGGGACCTGCCAAAAAAATTATTCTGTCTTTCAAAAGCCGGGAATAAATATCATATGCCCGCTCTCCATATTGTGATTTTTCAATGACAGTTGGAATTAAATTCATAATTATTAGTGTTTAATCATTTTCTGAAAAACTCTCAAGCTTTTCAAAAGTTTTTTCGTTTCTTATTTCACCTTCAATATATAATTTTAATTTTTCCAGGTCAAGTTGTTTTTTAGCCTCTTTTATATCTTGATAATTGCTCAGAACTTTGTCAATTCTATTTTTAATTTCTTCTTCTGTAATTTCGATATTTTCAGTTGTTGCAATCTTATTTAAAACTAAAAATCCTTTAATCCTTGTTTCCGCTTCTTGACGCAGAGGCTGTTTGACAGCTTCCTCTGTTTGATTGACTTTTTTTAAATAATCTTCAAAACTAATCTGGAATTTGTCAGCTATCTCTTTTTTAAAATTCTCAAGCATTCGATTTTCCTCTGCTATAATTAAAACCTGGGGAATTTCCCAGGAAATTTTCTCTATTATTTTTTTTAAGATTTCCCGGTGAATTCTTTGTTTCTCAAGGCCTTCTTTCTCTAAATTTAATCCTCGAATAATATTTTGTTTTAAAGCAGCGACATTCTCAAATTGACCCAAAGACCGGGCAAACTGGTCGTTAATTTCTGGGGGCTCCATTTTCTGAACAGATATCATTTTAACCTCAAGATTCACCTCTTTGCCAGCTAACCCCCCACCGCTTTTAGTGTCGTTTGTTTGGGTAGCCCCCCCTTCCATAAAAGTAGTGGGGGGTTGGAAATGTTCTTTTGGAAACTGCAGGGAAAATGTTTTTTTCTCGCTAGCTTCCATTCCTTCTAGTTTTTCTTCAAAACCAGGGATTAAACGGCCTTGACCCAACAAAAAAGCATCTTTTTGTTTTGCGCCTCCTTCAATGTTGGGGGAAGAAAATTCAATCTCAACAAAATCTCCTTTTTGGGCTGGCCTGGCAATTTGGCTAAATTTTGCCCGGCTGCGTTGAAGAAACGAGAGTGCTTCTTTAATTTCTTTTTCTTCTACTAAAACTTTTTTCTTTTTACAGGAAACTGCAATTTTTTTATAATCTGGCAGGATAATTTCTGGTAAAACCGAAATTTTAACTTTAAACAATAGTTCTTTATCTGCTTGGAGAGAAGATAGAATTTCAGTTTTTGGATTAGCCACAGCTGTAATTTTATTTTTAGAAATAACCCTAAGATAATTTTCTCTAATAGCCAGTTGGGCAGCTTCTTTTAAAATTTTATCCTGACCAATTTCTTTTTCTATAATTTCTTTTGGCACTTTTCCTTTGCGGAATCCTTTAACCTTAAGATTCTGGCCGAGCTGGAAAATTGCTTTATCAATAAAACCTTGAAATTCTGGAGCCGAAATTTGAATTTTAATTTCAAGCTGAGATTTTGGTAATTTTTCTATTGAAAAATCCATAAAAATATAGAGATATTCCCAAAACAAAGGATTAGAGAGACAGTCTTGGGACTGTCTCTCTAATCACCCTTAAAATCTAAGGTTTTTAGACTAAAAATCCGACAATTAGTAATGCGACTATATTCAAAACCTTTATCATGGGATTAATAGCAGGCCCTGCAGTATCTTTATAGGGGTCACCAACCGTGTCGCCGGTAACAGCTGACTGGTGGGCAAAAGAACCTTTGCCGCCCAAGTTCCCTTCTTCAATATATTTTTTAGCATTATCCCAGGCGGCTCCCCCTGAAGTCATAGATATTGCCACAAAAAGACCAGTAATGATTGAACCGATTAAAAGCCCTCCCAAAGCTTCTGGTCCTAAAACCAAGCCGATTAAAACGGGGGTAACAACCGGCAGCAAAGCAGGCAAAATCATTTCTCTTAGAGCAGATTTGGTAACAATATCAACGCATCTTTTATAGTCTGGTTTGGCCTTCCCTTCCATTAATCCTTTAATTTCTCTAAATTGTCTTCTAACTTCATCAACCACTTTTGAGGCGGCCCTACCCACAGCTTCCATGGCTTGGGCGGCAAAAAGATAGGGCAATAACCCGCCAATAAAAAGCCCAACCAAAACTCTCGGGTCTCCTAAAGAAAATTGGATTTTAAACCCCAATCCCTGTAATTCTTGAGTATAAACAGAAAAAAGAATTATGGCAGCAAGGCCGGCTGAAGTTATAGCATAAGCCTTGGTGATAGCCTTGGTTGTGTTGCCAACAGCATCTAAAGAGTCTGTAACTTTTCTGATTTTAGAGTCCAAACCTGCCATTTCAGCAATACCCGAAGCATTATCAGTAATAGGGCCATAAGCATCAATGGCGATAACTATACCGGTAAGAGAAAGAAGACTTAGGGTGGCTAAAGCTACGCCGTAAATTCCTCCCAGCCAGAAACTAATTAAAATTCCTAAAGAAATCAGAATTACAATAGGCGCCGTAGACCTCATGCCAACAGCGAGACCCGCAATAATATTGGTGGCATGGCCGGTTTCAGACGCTTTGGCTATGGTTTTTACTGGACGGTATTTTGTTGAAGTAAAATATTCAGTAATTAAAAAGACAAAAGCCGTCATTAGTAAACCTACTAAGGCTGAAAAATAAAGAGAAAATGAAGGAAGAGAGAGCTCAATCTCGGCTGCCTTGATTGCAGGATAGAAACCGACAGCTGAAATGAGGCCGGCTCCAATTAGTCCTCGATAGAGAGCTGCCATTATATTCTGGTTTTTGCCGAGCCTGACGAAAAAGACAGCAATTACTGAACCCATGAGAGCAATGGTAGCCAGCAGGATGGGCAAGAGAATGGCTTGGGATTGACCGAGAAAAATTAAATTACCCAAAATCATGACGGCAATCAAAGTAACAGCATAAGTTTCAAAGAGGTCAGCTGCCATTCCGGCGCAATCACCAACATTGTCACCAACCTGGTCTGCAATTACAGCTGGATTTCGGGGATCGTCTTCAGGAATACCAGCCTCTATTTTTCCAACCAGATCAGCCCCTACATCAGCAGCCTTAGTATAGATGCCCCCTCCTAATCTAGCAAAAATAGAAATTAGACTTCCGCCAAACCCTAAAGCTATCAGGGCAGTCAAGTCTTTGGTCAAAAAATAAAAACCAGAGACGCTTAAGAGTCCAAGTCCAGCCACCAAGAGACCAGTTACTGATCCCCCTCGAAAAGCCAGAGATAAGGCCGAAGCCAATCCTTTTTTGGCAGCCTCTGCTACTCTGACATTGGCTTGAGTAGAAACCATCATTCCCAAGATTCCAGATGTAGCGGAAAATATAGCTCCAACCGAAAACCCCAAAGCGGACTTTAGGCCGAGGAATTTTAAAAGGATAAAGAATATGACTAAAGCTACAATGCCAATTGTTTTGTATTGCCTTTTCAGAAAGGTTTTGGCCCCCTCTCGGATTGCTTCTGATATCTCAATCATTTTTTTCGATCCTGAAGAACTTTTTTGAACTTCCCAACTCAGGAAAAGGGCAAAAATTATAGCGGAGATGGAAGAAATTATAGCAATTATAAAAATCATAATAAATTAAAACTATTTTTTTTGAGAGTTTTCTTTTTTCTTTTTGCGCTTCTTCGGCGCATCCGCCGAAGAGGCTGATCTCCTTTTCGGTTTTTCCTTGCCCTCCGAAGCCTTCTTGTCCGCCGACTTGCCCGCCAAAGCTTCAGCGTCGGCGGGAGCTTTAGCGGAGGTGGAAGCGAAAGAAGGTTCTTTTTCTGATTCTTCTCCGGGTTTCTCCTCTTTCCCGGGTTCTTCGATTTTTACTTCTTCTTTTTTTGCTTCTTCTGAACTTTTTACATCAATTTTCCATCCAGTCAGCTTGGCAGCTAATCTGACGTTTTGACCATTTTTACCGATAGCTAAAGACAGTTGATCTTCCGGAACCATGACTAAGGCTTTATTTTTTGGAAGAATTTTTACTTCTTGAACCTTAGCTGGACTTAAGGCATTGGCAATATATTTTTCTGGATCTTCTGAATATTCGATAATATCAATTTTTTCTCCTCCTAGTTCTGAAATTACTGCCGTTACCCTTGCTCCTCTTTGTCCGACCGCTGATCCAATAGGATCCACTCCTTCTGTTTGAGAGAAAACCGCAATTTTCGATCGGGACCCTGCTTCTCTGGCGATTGATTTGATTTGGACCTGATCTTGGCTGATTTCCGGCACTTCTAACTCAAAGAGTTTGGAAATTATTTTTGGATAAGCTCGGGAAAGAAAGACAGCTGGTCCTTTAGGATTGTCTTCTACTTTTAAAATGTAGACTTTGAGCCTTTGGCCCGGCCGATAGAATTCTTTTTGGACCTGTTCTTCTGTGGGCAAAATTCCCAAAGTTTTACCAATATCTAGAAAGACATTCCCACCTTCAATTCTTTGGACTATTCCTGAGATTATTTCTCCCTCTTTGTCTTTATATTCCCTGAAAATCACGCTTCTTTCCGCTTCTCTAATCTTTTGTAAAATGACTTGTTTTGCAGTTTGAGCTGCAATTCGGCCAAAATCTATTTTAACTTTCAAGGGAATTGAAAGCACTTCCCCTGGTTTTATTTTTTTGTTCTCTTTTTTCGCCTCTTCAAGAAGAATGTGTTTTTCTGGATTAAACCGGACTTTTTTTTCTTCTTCTTGCATCTGGCCTTTTTCTTCTTTTTTTTCCACCAATTCTTCTTCCGAAAGGATCATCGATTGGTTGACCACCAATTTTTCTTGCCAGAATTTGGTTTTACCAGTTTCAAGGTTAAGCTCAGCTAAAATTTTTTGTCCTCGTTTTCCATAATCTTTTTTATAGGCTGCAGCTATTGCCTGTTCTGTAATTTCTTTAACCGTTTCTCGGGGAATGTCTTTTTCTTCGACAATTTGAGAGATGGCTGAAATAAAAGATTTGATGTCCATAAGCGCTTCGCTAAAATAAAATATAAAAAATATTTTTGGGTTTTTATATTTTTGTTTTTTTACCTCCGAACGGAGCGAGACGAATAAATGAATGTATTCATTTATTCACGAACGAGTGAGGAGGCAAGGTTCTGACGAAGTCAGGTTCTTATTTTTAGTTTTTTATCTTTATAAAAAGTGTCCGTTTTCCAACGGACATAACTCTTTCAACAGATTAAACTCTTTTAGTTTAACAAACATAGACTTAATGTCAACCCTTCACCTTTGGCTAAGGGTGAAGGGTTGACCCTCAAGATAACCTACCTATTCTCTTACCAACCGGAGAGTCATTCGATGCTCTTTCGGTTCAATTAAGAGAATTTTAAAATTGTAATTTTTATCAATCCTTAAATCTTCTTCCATTTTCTTTTGAGAACCAAATTCAGAAATGTGGCAAAGCCCTTGGATTTTAGGAGCAATCCGGACAAAAGCACCGAAAGGGTTTAATTTACTCACTTTGCCTGAAACAACACCTCCTTTTTTGTATTTTTTTTCAATGCCTTCCCAGGGGTCTTTTTTCAAAGCTTTTAATGAAAGAGAAACTTTATCATCTGAAATTTCAATAATTTTTGCCCTTACTTTTTGACCAATTTTGACTATCTCTAAAGGGTCTTCAACAATTTTCCAGTCTAACTCTGAAATATGGATTAAGCCTTCAAGGGAGAAGGTATTATTGATTGAAGTTGGAGCTTTGGCGGGTTTGTCTTGAATAAGAGGACCTTCTTTCGCCGAAGGGCTTCGGCCTTCGCCGACCGTAGTCGGCTTCGGCCGACGAAGGTCGGAGGGTAAAAATTTTATGAAAACGCCGAAATCAACAATTCCGGTGATTTCTCCATCGACTATATTACCGACTTTATAGTTTTTTAAAATCCCTTTTATTTTTTCAGCTTCTTTTGCTTTTTCTGACAAAATAAGCTGATTATCTTTTTGGTTTAAATCGAGAATTTTAACCTCCAGTTCTTTGCCAATAAATTTTTGAAGCTCTCTTAAAATATGAGAAGTTTCTCCTCCTTTTATTCTGGGATAGTGCTCCGGCGCCAGTTGAGAAACAGGCAAAAAAGCTGAGATACCCTTTATTTCGGCTATTAGGCCTCCTTTGTTCGCTTTAATAATTTTAACTTTTATTATTTTTCCTTCTTTTCGTTGTTGTGAAAATTCCTGCCAAGCGATTTCTTTTCCTGCCTGAGCAACCGATAATTCAATGAAACCGTCTTCATTATCTAATTCAATTATTTTGGCATATATTTTGTTGCCAATTTTTTTCCCTCTTAATATTTCTTTAGCTTCAATAAATTCTCTTCCATAGATTATACCCGTTCCCATAATACCCAAATCCAAAAAAGTCGTCGCCCTGTCAATTCCAATAATTTTTCCTTCAACAATTTTACCTACTCGCAGCGGTTTTAATAAATCTTCTTTGTCTTCTAAAATATTTTTCATACTGTTTAGCTTATCACGGCTCCCCATTTTTTTCAATAGTTGAGTTAGCAAAAGAATTGTGATAAGATTCAAATAGGGTTATAAAATAAAAAATAAAGACGTTAAAATGCAAAATTTTTTATATTTTATTTTTAATTTTTGGTTTTAACGAAGCGCTTATGCAGATTATTTGGCATGGACATGCTTTTTTTCAAATCATTACCAGTCAAAGAAAAGAGGAAAAACTAAGTATTGCTATCGATCCTTTTTCAGAAGAGATTGGTCTGAGGGTTCGTTCAGTTGAAGCTAATATTTCGTTGATTACCCATGATCATTATGATCATAATAATACGAAAGTAATCAGGGGAAAACCTTTTTTAATTCAGGGTCCTGGCGAATATGAGATTAAGGGAGTTTTCATTCAAGGAATTGCTGCTTATCACGACAAGGTCCAGGGGAAAGAAAGGGGAGGGGTGACTATTTATACTATAGAGACGGAAGGAATAAGGCTGTGTCATTTGGGAGATTTTGGCCAAAAAGAACTAACACCGGGCCAGATAGAAAAAATTGGCGATTGTGATATTTTAATGATACCGGTAGGAGGAGTTTATACAATCTCTGGTCAGGAGGCCTCCAGGGTTATTTCCCAAATTGAACCAAGAATAGTGATTCCTATGCATTATCAATTACCAAAATTAAAACTAAAATCAAAATTAGAAAACTTAGATAAATTTCTTAAAACAATGGGCCAGAAAGGAATTACCCCTCAATCAAAATTTTCTCTTAAGAAAAAAGACCTACCGGAAGATGGGACAAAAATTATCGTCTTGAATTGCTAACCAAGATGAACATTTTAGCAAGAATCCAGAATCAACCTAAACACATTAGAAAAATTATTTTTTGGGTTACCATCGTAATTATAGGAATAATTCTTCTATTGACCTGGATTCAGGGCGTGAAGACAAGAATAAAGGAGGTAGAACCGAGAAAAATGTTTGAGCAATTGAAACCTTCAACATTTGGAGAGGACCTGGAGAATATTCCAAAAATTGAACTGCCGGAATTCCCAGAGATTAGCGAGGAGGAATTCAAAAAACTGGAAGAGGAGTTGATAAAAGAGTCTAAAGAGCAAATAATAGAATAAACGGTTCAACGGTTTGATGACTCAATGATTATTAGAATTTTATATCATTGGTCATGTAATCTGTAACCATATAATCATTGGCTGCTAAGTCTCAAAAATTCAATACTGCCGCCGGAGGCGAGCCTCGCCAAGGGCGGGAAATAGGCCATATTAAACCCCGGGAAATTGTCGAAGAGATGAAGGAATCTTATATTGACTATGCAATGTCAGTCATTGTTTCTCGGGCTTTGCCTGATGTTAGAGATGGTTTAAAGCCAGTTCACCGTCGGATTTTATATACGATGTGGGAGGACGGTTTAACTCATAATGCAAAATCTAGAAAATCAGCAACAGTAGTTGGATCTTGTCTTGGTCGTTATCATCCCCACGGAGACACGGCGGTTTACGATGCCTTGGTTAGGATGGCTCAGAGTTTTTCATTAAGATATCCTTTGATAGAAGGCCAGGGTAATTTTGGAAGCATTGATGATCCGTCAGAGGCAGCAGCCATGAGATATACCGAGGCGCGTCTTTCCAGGATCGGAGAAGTTACGCTGCAGGATATTGAGAGAAATACGGTTAATTTTGTTGAAAACTACGACGGAACGACCAAAGAACCTCATGTTTTACCTTCACCCCTGCCTCAGCTTCTTTTAAATGGTTCTTTAGGAATTGCCGTAGGTATGGCAACTAATATTCCTCCTCATAATTTATCCGAAGTTATCGATGCTTCGGTTTATCTTATTGATCATTCCGGGGCGACCACTGAAGATCTTTTTCAATTTATCAAAGGCCCCGATTTTCCAACTGGCGGCATAATTTATGATCAAAAAAGCATAATCTCGGGATATTCTCAGGGCAGGGGTCCAATTGTTGTCCGTGGCAAAGTAGATATTGTTGAACAAGAGAAATCTGACAAATTGCAAATTGTTATTACCGAAATTCCTTTCCAGGTTCAGAAGTCTACCCTGGTTGAACAATTCGCTAATTTGGTTCAGGAAAAAAAGATTGAAGGGATAAGGGATATTCGCGACGAATCAGACAGAGAGGGATTGAGAATTGTTCTAGATTTACAGAAAGGTACCTTTCCTCAGAAAGTTTTAAACCGTCTTTATAAATTCACTGATTTACAAAGAACTTTCCACTTAAACCTTCTTGCTTTGGTAGATGGTATTCAGCCTAAAGTTTTGAATCTTCAAGAAATTTTGAATTATTACCTTCAGCACCGGAAAGAAGTTATTACTCGAAGGACCAAATTTGATTTAAATAAAGCCAAAGAAAGAGCTCATATCTTAGAAGGGTTACACAAATGTTTATCCAGGATAGATGCAGTTATTAAAACAATAAGAAATTCATCAAACCGAGAAGAGGCTCAGAAAAACCTGATGAAGAGGTTTAAATTAACCCAAATTCAAGCTAATGCTATTTTGGAAACTAAGCTTTCGTCTTTAGCCAAATTAGAAAGAAAAAGAATTGAAGAAGAGCTTGCTCTGAGAAAGAAAGAAATCAAAGAATTGACAGCCATCTTGAAAAGCCCCCAGAAAATAAAAGGGGTGATTAAAAAAGAGCTGAAAGAATTAAAAGAGAAATTCGGAGACGAAAGAAGAACAAAATTAGTTCCGCAGAAAGTCGGGGAGCTGGCCTTGGAAGATTTAATTCCCCAGGAAGAGACAATCATTACTCTGACTCAGGGAGGTTATATCAAAAGAATCAACCCTTCTACTTATAAAATTCAGAAAAGGGGAGGAAAGGGCATTGTGGGGATGAAAACTATTTCAGACGATATTGTGGAGCATTTTTTAGTAGCTAAAACCCATGATTTTTTACTTTTCTTTACCGATTCAGGAAAGGTCTTTAGAACCCCCGCCTATGAGATTCCCGAAGGCCAAAGACTGGCTAGGGGGAGGGGCTTGCTGAACTTCTTAGAAATTTCGTCTCAGGAAAAGATTCTATCTTTGATTTCTTTAGGGAAGGAGAATGGGGAGATGGGGATAAAATATTTAGCCATGGTAACCAAGGAAGGTATAATAAAGAAAACTAAAGTCCAAGAATTTGAAAACGTTCGAAGGTCGGGGATTTTAGCTATCACTTTGAAAAAGGGAGACATTTTAAAGAAGGTTTCGAAGATAAAAGAGGAAGATACGTTGGTTTTGATAACAAAAAAGGGCCAGGCTATTTGTTTTAAAGGCAAAACAATCAGAGAGATGGGGAGGCAGGCCGCAGGAGTTAAAGGCATCAGGCTGAAAGGGGGAGATGAGGTAATAGGGATGGAAGTAATTAAAGCCCAGAGCCCAGAGAACAGAGAACAGAGAACAAAAAACAAAGAGCAAAAAGCAAGAGAATATTTATTAGTGGTTACTGAAAATGGATTTGGCAAAAAAAGCGACCTGAAAGAATATCGATTACAGAATCGAGGGGGATCTGGGATTAAAACCGCTAAAGTTACCCAAAAGACCGGTGATTTGATAGTTTCAAGAATTTTAACCGGCCGGGAAGAGGATTTAATTGTTATTTCTCAGAAAGGCCAGGTAATAAGGACTAAAATCAGCTCAATCTCCAAATTGAGCAGATCCACCCAGGGAGTAAGAATTATGAGATTAGATACAGGAGACAAGGTAGCTTCTGCAACCTGTATATAGATAAAATTCTAAATCCGAAAGCAACCCTTCGGGGAGTCGCAAGCGACAGCGAAATCCGAAACAAATTCAAAACCCTAAATTCTAATGCTTCAAACCCGTGTTTAGAATTTAGATATTGTTTAGGATTTAGAAATTAGAAATTTAAACCATGGAAGGCTTTCTTAAACCAGAAGAAATTTTGAAACAGCTTAATCTTAAAGAAGAAATGACAGCTGTTGATTTTGGTTCAGGCTCCGGGGGTTGGGCTATTCCTTTAGCTAAAATTTTAAAAGAGGGAGAGGTTTATGCCATAGATGTTTTAGAGGAACCCCTTTCTGCCCTGAAAGGAAAAGCCAACCTTTCGAATATTTCTAATATTAAGACAATTCGCGCTGATATAGAAAGAGACAAAGGATCCGGGCTCAAAGATAATTCTTTAGACTTGGTTTTAATAACTAATCTTTTGTTTCAGATTGAAGAAAAGGAGAAAGTTGTAAAAGAGGCCAAAAGGGTTGTAAAAAAAGAAGGGAAAATCTTGATTGTTGACTGGAAAGTAGATTCGTCATTTGGGCCCAAAGAAGGAAAAATTTCAGCAGAGGCAGTAAAAAAAATCGCCAAAGAGCTTGGCCTGCAGTTTAAAAAAGAAATTGGAGCCGGAGGATATCATTATGGACTTTTATTCGAAAAGACTTGAACTTGTATATTAGTGTAACCATAGTAAGATAATTTAAGATGCGGATTTTCAAAACAATAATTCTTTCTTATTTTTTACTTTCTTTTTTACTGATGCCAGGTTTCGCTGGGGCAGATGTAATTATTGATAATCCTCTTGCTTCTGACAGCCTCGAAGATTTAATCGATGGAATTATCAACTTTATCTTTTGGGTGGCTACGGTTTTAGCTCCTTTAATGATAGTTATTGCTGCTTTCTATTTTGTAACTTCAGCTGGCAATCCTCAGCAGATAGCTACCGCTAAAAAGATAATCCTTTACACTTTAATTGGTTATGCTATTATCTTATTAAGCAGAGGTTTGATTCTTGTTTTAAGAGAGATTTTAGGAGTAACAACATAAAAAGGTCGATTTATTGTAATAAAAACTAAAATTTACCAAAAATGAAAAAGATTTTATTAGCTTCAGTTTTATTCAGTATTTTGGCTTTTCCTGTGGTTGGTTTAGCTGGCTTGGAAGCACCCCCTGAAGGAATCCCTGAGACGATAACAGCGGCAGCTGACATAATAGCCATAATTGACAATCTTGCCAACTGGCTTTTCGCTATTCTTTTAGCGATAGCTATGGTTTTCATTATTCTTGCCGCTTTTCAGTTCTTGACTTCAGGTGGAGACCCAGCTAGGGTGACTTCTGCCAGACAAAGCCTTATGTATGCTTTAGTTGGAATAGCAATTGCCTTTCTAGCCAGGGGGCTTGTTTTCTTAGTCAGATTTGTCCTTGGAATCGCAGCATAAATCTTGAGCCAAGTATAGATTATAGCTCATAATGAATATCGGCAAGAAGATGGCAGAGCTTATTTTGCTTTAAAGATTAAATTATCTTTATTACAATCCTCCTTTATTTGAAGGAGGATTGTTTTTTTTATCTCAATAAGATAGAATAATTAAAAATCAGGGTGGTGAAATTTCGTATCTTTTATATCGGAGTGGCGGAACCCCGCACCGAGCTTTGCTCTGGTGCGAGGCAAGCTGGAAAACACGCCCGCCAAGATTTGCCCCCGTGATGGAATGGCAGACATGCATGGTTTAGGACCATGTCCCGAAAGGGGTAGAGGTTCAAATCCTCTCGGGGGCATAAAAATTTAGGAAGACGTGAGGGTTCGTCCGGTGATGAATACCGGGTGGGGGAAGGACTTATCTCTTCCCGAATATCAAGCTAAAAGGTGCGATATAGTCCTCGGCACCAAGCAAAATATCATAAATAACATCAGACCAAATTTAGAATGAATTTTCTTAAGAGAAACCTTATTTTCTGCATTGTTTTTATTACCGGAGGAGCGGTTCTTATAATTGAAGTAACAGCCTTTCGTATCCTCGCTCCTTATTTTGGCAATACTCTTTATAGCACTTCAAGCATTATCGGAGTGGTGCTGGGGGCATTAAGTTTGGGATATTATTTCGGAGGAATTTTAGCCGACAGATATCCAAAATATTCAGTCTTTTTCTCTCTCATTATTATTGCCGGGATTTTTGCGTTGTTAATTCAAGGCCTTTCCAATATTTTGCTTGTAAAATTAGGTTATACCCTTAGTTTTAAAATTGGCCCTCCAATTATTAGTTTGATTCTTTTTTTCTTTCCCAGTTTAATTTTAGGAATGATGTCGCCCTTCGCCATCAAGCTAAAGAGTTTGAGAGAGAAAAACGGGAAAAAAATAGGCCGGATCTCAGGAAGTGTATTTTTTTGGTCAACATTGGGAAGCATTGCCGGAAGCTTCGCTGCCGGCTTTTTTCTTATTCCTTCTTTTGGCATAAATATTATCATTATTTCAACCGGCTTGGCGCTTATTATAATTGGGACCTTGGGATTGTTATTTTCTAAACCAGGGCAATATAAGAATTTTCTCAAAGGGCACAAACTATTTTTATTTTTAGTATTTTTGATATTTGTTTTATCTTTCAGCTTTTTATCTTTACCGAAATCAGAGCAGGTTATTTTCCAAAAAGAAGGGCTTTACAGCAAAATAACAATTGAGGACCGCAAAATCGCCAACAAAAAAGTTCGGGTCTTAAAAACCGATAATTATTCTATACAAGGAGGAATTTTTTTAGACAGTGATGAACTGCCCTTCGAGTACACTAAATATTACGTCCTTTATAAAATTTTAAATCCTCAATCTGAAAAAGCTTTATTTTTAGGCGGAGGAGCTTATTCTATACCAAAAAAACTTCTTTCTGAATCAAATAACATTAAAAGAATTGATGTTGTTGAAATAGAGCCGGAGCTTTATTCTTTGGCTAAAAAATATTTCGGACTCAGAGAGAATGAAAGACTATTTAATTATGTTGCCGATGGAAGAAGATTTCTGCATGATACCAAAGAAACTTATGACTTCATTTTCACAGACGTCTATTATTCGATAAGTTCTGTACCCGTTCATTTCACAACCAAAGAATTTTTTCAGTTATCAAAAAACAAACTCTTAAAAGACGGTTTTTTTATGATGAATATCATCGGAATGCTTGATGGGGAAGCCAATCAGCTGATTCTTTCTGAAATGAAAACCTTTGGATTGATTTTTCCAAGCAGCTATTTCTTTGCCGTTGATTCTCCCGATAAAAAAGGAGCCCAAAATTTTATTTTCCTTGGACTTAAAGATGATAATCAAAAGATAGATTTTTCTAGCCAGGAAATTTTAGCTAATGAAAATAAAGTTATCCGTCAACTTCCGGAGAAACTAATAAGGCTTGAGAATTTAGATTTTAATTCAGCTTATTTACTTACAGATAACTTTAACCCTATCGAGTATTTAACCGCTAAAATGGTATCCAGATTTCGATGATAACAATCTTAAAGCTTGCATTTGATTTAATGCAAAAAAACCGCCACCTTCAGGTGGCGGTTTTATCGTTGATTTGGTTTATTTCATTCTTTAATCTTAATTTTTCTTGTTTTTTCTCGTTGAATTCGAGGGATTTTTAAAGTTAGAATTCCTTCTTTCATTGAGGCTTCAGCCCTTGAAGGGTCTCCTTCGTCAGGCAAAATAATTTCTCTTGAGAATGGTCCCCAATAACATTCTTGATAGAAATATTTTTTTTCTTCAGCTTCAGAAGGTTTTTTTCTATCACCCCTAATAATGACTACATCATTTTCAATAGAAATATCTAGGTCCTCTTTTCTGATTCCGGCAATGGGAGCCTGGATAACAATATAGGAATCTGTTTGATAAACATCGATAGCTAATTGTCCTTCTTGTTTTGGCCACCCTTTTTGAGTTTCATCGTTTTCTACTTTCACTTCTTTTGGTTTTCTTTTCGGTTTTTCTTTAGTTTCCACTTCTTTCTTTTCGGCGTCCCCCCCCTTTAATTTTTCGAAAAAAGATGTCATATACCACGGATATTTATCACGAATCTCTTCACAAATATTCACTAATGATTATTCGTGATAATTAGTGATTTGAATTAGCGCTTTGATTAGTGGTTATTTTACAAATACTGGCCAACTTTTTTAAATCCCTAAAGCCAAAAGTTACAAAGACAGCCAAGCCAACTAGAATAGCTATTAAAGCGGAAAGAGAAAAATAGAATATCTGCGGGTTAACTAGAATTATCTGTCCGTTTTTAACCATCATGTTTTCCCCAATCTTTATTATAGAAAAATTAAAGAGGCCATGCAAGACAATAGCCAGGGTGAATCCTGTAAATAATAATTTCCTTTTTTGTTTGGGTGTAAAGAATGATCTGGCCAGAAAATAACCCAGAGTTCCAGAAGCTAAAGCGTGTAAAAAAGTGGCCCCGACGAAACGAAAGGCAATGATTATCGAGGCTTCCTTAATTAAAAGCGGTTTTTCGGGAAAGGATAAAACAAGGATATTTTCAACTGCCGCAAAACCCAAGGCCGCAATTATCATATAAAGAGGAATATCTAAGGGCTCATCAAGTTCTGAGCTTTTGAGGACTTTTATTTTTATTACTAAAAATTTAGCAATTTCTTCAATTGTAGCTACGCCCAAAAAGATATAAAGAAGGCCTCCCAACGGAAGAAAATCTTTAAAGAATGAAGGCAGAAAACATTTTATTGCTCCACCTTCTGGGTGAAATCCGATTGGAATACATTCTGCTATAGCTACCAAAGGAACTATTGCCATTCCCAGCAGAAAAACTAAGATAATCATTCGGTTTGATTCAGGATGCACATCTTTTCTAAGAAAAAACAGAAGCCAGATAATACTGGGGGCTAAGCCAAGAACGATATAGAGAAGAAAAATCAATTGCTACATTGCCACATTGCTACATTGCCACATTGTTTTATTAATTTAACCATTTAACAATGTAACCATTTAACAATGTAACAGTTTAATTTGGCCATTCTTCGATCATCAAGCATTTCTTTTTATTTTTAAGAGGCAATTTTTGATAAATTTCTTCTGTAATAAACGGAACAAAAGGATGCAAAAGTTTCAGAGAAGTTAATAATACATAAATTAAAATTTCCGAAGTTTGGAGCTTTAAGCCCGCAGATTGAAGCTGTCTTTTGGATTTTTCTATATAAATATCGCAAAAGTCGTGCCAGAAAAAACCATAGAGCTTATGAGCTGCTTGGCCAAAACTAAATCGCTCTAAATCTTTATTTGTTGATTTTGTTATTGTGTCCAAAGACTTAAGAACCTTTTTATCGGCTGAGGTTAAATTTTTACTTTTTAGCGTAAACCGACGCACCGAATCAACATTGATCAGGGGTAGTTTGTTCATCATAATAAACCGCGAGGCATTCCAAATCTTATTACAAAATTTTCTACCCATTACAATATTATCTTCAACAAATCTAATATCTTGACCGCCCATAACTTGATAACTAATACCAAAACGGGTGGCATCTGCTCCGTATTTTTCAATAAGTTCTATAGGATTTATTCCGGTACCAAGCGATTTCGACATTCTTTTTCCTTCTTTGGTTAAAACCGTGGCGTGGATATAAACGTTTTTAAAAGGGATTTTTTTGATAAATTCCATTCCAGAAAAAATCATTCTTGCTACCCAGAGATTTATAATTCCCCGGTCAGTACTTAGAACGTCAGTAGGGTAGTATATGTCTAAGTCAGATTTTCTCTTTTTGGCTTGTAAACCTGAGCCTTGGCGAAGACGGGGCCAGCCCAGAGTAGTAAAAGGCCAGAGGGCAGAAGAAAACCAGGTATCAAGGACATCATCAATCTGCCTTGGTTTACATTTTTTACAAATTGGACAACGCCCCGGCCTTTTTAGAGAAATGAAATATTTTTCTTTGTCTAATTTTTGGTTTTTTATTTTTGGTTTTTTATTTTTGCCTATTTGGCACTGCCAAATAGGCAAATGGTGGCCCCACCACAACTGTCTGGAAATGCACCAATCTTTTATATTTTTTAACCAGCTGAAATATCCTTTTTCAAAACTTTTGGGATGAAACTTGATTTTTCCTTCCCTGACTGGTTTCTCTGCTATTTTGGCTAATTTCTCCATTTTTAAAAACCATTGCTCAGAAGGAATCAACTCGACCATAGTATCGCATCGATAACAGACCGGAATCTGGCGAGAATAATCCTCAACTTTTTCTAACAGATCTTCTTCTTCTAAATCTTTAATAATCTTTTGGCGAGCTTCCAAAACAGATAATCCCTGGTAAGGTAGAGGAGCTTCTTTTGTAATTTTTCCTTTTTCATCAATAACTTGAACGACAGGAAGGTAGTGCCTCAAAGAAATGTCATAATCTTTTAGGTCGTGGGCCGGGGTTATTTTTACAGCTCCTGTCCCGAATTCTAAATCAACCATGGGATCTGTAATAATTGGAATTTCTCTATTAACCAAAGGCAGAATAGCTTTTCGGTCAACTAAATCCTTATACTTTTTGTCTTTTGGATTAACAGCTATAGCCGTATCTCCGAGCATTGTTTCTGGCCTGGTTGTTGCGACGATTATGTAGTTTGTAGTTTGTTTCGAGTTTCGAACCAAAGGATACTTAATATACCACAGATGACCTTTCTTTTCCTTATATTCTAATTCCAGATCAGATAAGCTGGTTTGGCACCTCAGGCACCAATTTATAACTCTTTTTCCGCGATATATCCAGCCCTTTTCGTAATAATGTAAGAAAGCTTTTTCTACGGCCTTAACATAATCTTTATCCAAAGTAAATTTGGTTCTTGACCAGTCGCAAGAAGCCCCTATTTTTTTTAGCTGTTCCAAAATAATATTTCCGTATTTTTTTTCCCACTGCCAGATTCTTTCTATAAATTTTTCCCGGCCTAAATCAAACCGGTTTTTGCCTTCTTTTTTTAATTCTTTTTCCACTACATTTTGGGTGGCGATACCCGCATGATCAGTCCCTGGCAGCCAGAGAGCTTTGAATCCCTGAAGACGTTTCCAGCGAATTAAAATATCCTGGATAGTAGCATTAAGGGCATGGCCCATATGGAGTTCTCCTGTAATATTGGGTGGGGGCAGAACAATCGTGTAAGCTTTCTTTCTTTGGCCCGGCAATTTATCAGGATTGAAAAATCCAGATTTTCTCCAAAATCGATATACTTTTTTTTCTACTTCTTTTGGGTTATAGGCTTTTGACAGAAGTTTCATATTCATTATTCTAACTTTTTCTTGATTTTTTGTAAATTTTCTTCTAAAATAATGATACTTGGCCCCATCGTCTATCGGTCAGGACATGTCCCTTTCAAGGACAAAAGAGGGGTTCGATTCCCCTTGGGGCCGCAAAATTTAATTTTATTCTGAATCTAAAGGTTCAAATCCTAAGTCCCAAGCACCAGTCAGCGCAGTATCGAGGCCGACCGAGAGGTCTATAAATATAACTTAATCAGAAAATCGCCAAGAAAGCGATTTTTTGGTTTAGGGCTTTTGTTTTCTTACAAATGAAGTTAAAATAGAAGCAAAAATGGAAGAAAAATATTATCTTAATATTGCTAAAGCCTCAGACTTAAAAGACACTAAAGAAAGAATTCTTTACCGCCTTTTGGAAATTTTTCCTGGCGCTTTTTCTTGGGGAACATTATTTTTGATTATTTTACTTTCCTGGTTGAAACCTGTCTGGATCACCATTTTTATTATCATTTATGTTTTATTTTGGCTTTTTAGAACAATTTATCTTTCTTTTTATCTAAGGTCTGGATATAAGATAATGCGAGAAAACGAGAATATTGATTGGATAGAGAGGTTAAACCAGCTAACCCTCTCAAATTTCAAAGAAACTTGGGCGGACAAGCAATCAACAATTAGCGGCTGGCGAGATATCTATCACCTTGTTGTTTTGCCAATGTATAAAGAACCATTGGAAATTATCAGAAACAGCTTTTTGTCTTTAGTGAATTCAGATTACCCAAAAGATAAAATGATTATTGTTTTAGCCTGCGAGGAAAGAGCGAAAGAATATTCTCAGCCAATAGCCAGAGCAATTAAAAATGAATTCGGTGATAAATTTTTCAATTTTTTAATAACTTGGCATCCTCAAAATTTGCCAGGCGAGATGGCCGGAAAAGGAGCAAACGAAACCTGGGCAGTCAGAAAGGCGAAAGAAAAGATAATTGATCTTCATCCACCCAAATTTTCAAAGAAAACTTGGGCGGGCACGAAAATTCCATATGGAAATATAATTTATTCTTCTTTTGATGCAGACACAGTAATTTTCCCGAAATATTTTAGCTGTTTAACTTACTATTATTTGACCTCTGAAGATCCAACCAAGACTAGTTTTCAACCAATCCCTCTTTTTATTAACAACATTTGGCAAGCTCCTTCTTTTTCCAGGATTTTTTCTTTTTCTTCAACATTTTGGCACACTATGAATCAAGGAAGGCCGGAAAAATTAATCACTTTTTCTTCTCACTCAATGAGCTTTAAAACCCTGGTTGATGTCGGGTTTCGGCAGACCGATGTTGTTTCTGATGATTCCAGAATTTTTTGGCAGTGTTTTTTAAAAAACGACGGAGACTATAGAGTTCAACCAATTTTTTACCCGATTTCAATGGATGCCAATGTTGCCAGAACTTTTTTTAGGACTGTAATCAACGTTTATAAGCAACAAAGAAGATGGGCCTACGGTGTGGCCGATATTCCCTATTTCCTTTTCGGTTTT
Source organism: Candidatus Nealsonbacteria bacterium (assembly GCA_011050465.1). NCBI lineage: Bacteria > Candidatus Nealsoniibacteriota > Candidatus Nealsoniibacteriota bacterium. The sequence continues at coordinate 20,180 of DRFQ01000010.1, forward strand.
ATAAAAAATAAAAAAATCCCTATTTCTAAGAAAATATCTTTGGGATTTGAATTAATCGAAGGCCACTGGTCTTGGGCGACAGCCTCTTTTTTAATTTTTATTCTTGGCTGGCTGCCTTTGATTCTAGGGGGAGCTGAATTCAGCCAGACTCTTATTTCTTATAATTTGCCAAGGATCACCAGCCGGATTTTAACCGTAGCTATGGCAGGTCTTATTTCTTCTGCTTATCTTAGCCTTCTTTTGCTTCCGCCAAAACCCCCTCAATACGGTAGATTTAAATATCTATTTTTATTTCTTCAGTGGTTTTTACTTCCTTTCACGATGATATTTTTCACCACCCTTCCGGCCCTAGAGGCTCAAACTCGTTTAATGTTGGGAAAATATATGGGTTTTTGGCCCACCGAGAAAGTACGGAAGTAATTTATTCTAAATGCACTTTTTCTCGGAGCTCTTCTACTCTTTTTTGAAGTAGGGGATATTTTTTTAATGCGGGATCTTGTTCTAATATTTCTTTGGCGGCTTGTCTTGTTTTTTCAACTAACGATATATCTTTTAAAGAAGACATTACTAAGTCTGGAATTCCCCATTGCCTGGTACCAGAGAAATCTCCCGGTCCCCGAATCTCTAAATCCTTTTCAGCTAATTTAAATCCATCTTCAGAATCCAATAGAGCCTTTAATCTCTGCTGAGTTTTTTTAGCTGGAGAATCAGTGAATAAAAAACAGAAAGACTGAAGCTTTGATCTTCCTACTCTTCCTCTAAATTGATGAAGCTGAGCCAATCCGAATCTTTCTGTCCCTTCAATCATCATTATGGTGGCATTGGGAACGTCAATTCCCACCTCGATTACCGAGGTTGATATCAAGATATCTGTCTTTTTGTCTTTAAAGTCTTTCATTATTTTTTCTTTTTCTTTTGGAGTCATTTTGCCATAAAGCTGTTCTACCTTCAGATTGGGGAAAATAGTTTTTGAAAGCTTTTCGTATTCTTCTTTTACTGCTTTGACCTCAGCCCAGCTTAACCTCCCGCCACTTTTTATGTAATTTGTTTGATCTAATTTATTTTCTTGGGAAGCAGCGGGGGGCTCAATTCTTGGGCAGACAACGAAGGCCTGTCTTCCTTTTTTAACTTCTTTTTCAATAAAATTATAAATTTTCTTTCTTTCTTTGGGTTTAATTACTTTAGTGATTATTTTTTTTCTTCCTTTTGGTAATTCTGTAATTAAAGATAAATCTAAATCTCCATAAATAGTTAGGGCTAAGGTGCGGGGGATGGGGGTGGCAGTCATTGATAATAAATGAGGAATAATTTTTTCTTGTTTTTTTTGATTTTTACAGAGCTTAGCTCTTTGTTCTACTCCAAAACGATGCTGTTCATCTAAGACGACTAAAGCCAGATTTTTAAATTTCACTTTATCTTGGATTAAAGTATGAGTGCCGATTAGAAGATCTATTTCTCCTTTGGCCGTTTTTTCTAAAATTTTTTGACGCGAAATTTCTATGGTATCATTTTTTAACTTTTTTGAAATAAATTTATCTTCTTTACCGGTCAAAAGACCAATATTCAAATTAAAGTTCCTTAAAAAACGGGATACTTCCTGAAAATGCTGTTTGGTCAAAATTTCAGTCGGCGCCATAAAACCTACTTGATAACCAGCTTTCATTACGTTAAGAGCTGCCATTGTAGCTACCACCGTTTTTCCAGAGCCCACATCTCCTTCTAAAAGCCTGTTCATTGGCCTTGGTTTTTCTAAGTCTTTTAAAATCTGCCAGGCTGATTTTCTTTGGGTATTTGTTAGCTTAAAAGACAAAGAAGCAACAAACTTTTTAATTAGAGGAAGATTTAAAGAAATTTGATAGGCCTTTTTCTGAGTTAATTTTATTCTTTCTTTAATCACCAAAAGCTCGATTAAAAAAAGCTCCTCAAAAGAGAAGCGTTGCTTTGCTTTTTCAGCTAAAGCAATTGAATCTGGAAAATGAACCTGCCAGAGAGCAATTTTTAAATCAAGTAGATTATGTTTTTTTCTAATTCTTTCCGGCAGAGTTTCTGGAATTGTATTTTTTAAACTACCCAGAAGAGGCTTAATAATAAATCTTAACCATCTTGAACTTAGTCCTTCGGTTTCAGGATAAACAGGCACAATTCTGCCGGTATGGACTAAGTTTGTAGTTTGTAGTTTGTGGCCTGCCGCCTCTGGCGTAGCCAGAGGCGAGCCTCGCCAAGGGCGGGTAGTTCGAAAGATTTTTTCGTAGGTTGGATTGGACAAATAAAGACCTTCCTTTCCAATAACTGCTCTTCCGGCCAGACATACCCAATCTCCCGGCTTAATAACCCTGACTAGATATGGCTGATTGAACCAAACAACTTTTATTGCTGCACCCCGAACCGAGCCTTGTTTTGGTTCTGGGGCTGCGGTTTTGTCTGAAACAACGGCGTGTGTTAAAGTCATTCTTTTTTTCCAGGTGCTACTGTTGTTGATTTCTAAGATTTTTCCTTGGATACAGCAAGGTTCGTTTAATTTTATTTCCGAAATTCTAATTATATTCGAAAAATCCTCATAACGATGAGGAAGATGAAAGAGTAGATCCCTAATTGTTTTAATCCCTATTTTTTTCAATCTTTTTCGGTAAGCCAGGCCAACATTCGGGATTTTTTCAATAGGAGTGGAAAGAATCATGAGAAAAAATATTAGCGCCCTCGGTAGGAATCGAACCTACAGTCTCAAGCTCCGCAAGCTTGCATTTTGTCCATTAAACTACGAGGGCGAACTTCTTTAAATTACCACAGAATTAACCCAAAATCAATTGACTTAAATAGGTTTTATTTATAAAATGGAGATGTTTGGAGAGGTGCGCCGAATGGCAAGGCAGCAGTTTGCTAAACTGTAACGGTGTAAAAAGCCGTTTGCGGGTTCGAGTCCCGCCCTCTCCGCACTTCGACGCGCTGCGCTTGCTCAGTGCAAGCCCGCAAGCGTTGAATTATGATAGTAGGGACGAGAAGTTTATCCTGAGCGGAGTCGAAGGGAGTCCCGCCCTCTCCGCCTTCGCTTCGTTGGAGCTTCGGCGGACAAGTCCGCAAAATGGTGGGCTGTGTCGAATGGCAAGACACCAGTCTTGAAAACTGGGGCCCTGCAAGGGGCGTGCAGGTTCGAGTCCTGCGCCCACCGCTTTCCTACGGGGGTTAAAAATCGCTACAGCTAAAGATTGTCGAAGGTTCGAACCAGAGCACCGAACACCTAAGGCATCATGTGTTTCGGTGCTCGGCCGAGCACTAAAAGTTTTTAGTGCTTTGGTCCTATTCCCTCCGCCTCATAAAAAAACCGGATTTAATTCCGGTTTTTTTATTCACTAAACGCTGAGTATTAGATAACTATCCTCTGGCAACCACTACTCCCCAGATTTCTTTTGCTCCTGCCACTTTCAAAGTTTTTGCGCATTCCTCCATAGTAGCTCCGGTAGTATACACATCATCAATCAAAAGAATTTTTTTACCATTCAATTTTCTGCTGGCCGCAAAAGATTCTTTAATATTTTCTATTCTTGCTTCTTCTTCTAATTCTACCTGGGGGAAAGTTTCTTTAATCTTCAATAAAATATCGTCAGCCAGAGGAAGATTTAATTTTTTTGATAATTCTTTGGCAATTTCTTTTGCCTGATTAAAGCCTCGTTTTTTCTCTCTTTTTATACTCAGGGGAATAGGAATAAAAACCCAATCCAGACCAAACCGAGGAGGTTTGTTTGAAAGTTTGAAATGAGATATAATTAAAGAAGATAAAAGCTCGGCCAGTTCTTTGACATAAGGTTCGTATTTGAATTTATGGATTAATTTTCGTAAAAGCTGGTTTTGATAAGGCAGGGCAAAATAAAGCCCATTAAGTTTTTTATAATAACAAGATCGACATTTACCAGCCAGGACCAATCTTAAAGGTTTTTTACAAAGACAATATTGGTACTCTAAGATTTCAAGAGTTGAAAGACAATCTTGGCAGAGATAACTTCCTTCTTCCCGGCAGCTAAAACAGAATTTCGGAAAAAAGAGATCTAAGACAGATTTTTTTAGAAAGAATAAGATTTTCATTTAGTTTTTGATTAAGCTTGTCGAGGATGAGGGAGGAATGGCTTTTTTATTTTTTTTTAAATGTTATAATAGAAAACAAAGAAAGTAAATTCCCGATATGATTAAACTTCCTTTTAAAATAACTCTTCCCAAACTTACAATATCCCACCAGAGTTGTTTGGGTGTGGATATTGGCACAGCTTTCATTAAGATTGTTAGCCTGACAAAAGTTGGAGCAAGGGTTAAGTTGGACAATTACGGTGAAACTTCTGCCCTAATTTTATACGAAAAACCATTTCGAACATTTGAAAAAAATACTCTCTTACTTTCCAGCTCAGAAGTTGCCAAGGCGCTCAGAGCTATTTTATCTGAAGTTAAAACCAAGAAAAAAGAAGCTGTTTTTTCGGTCCCTGATTTTTCTAGTTTCTTTACTAATTTTGAATTACCCCAGATGACAGAAGAAGAACTTCCCCAGGCGATTCAGTTTGAAGCACCACAACATATTCCTCTTTCTCTTTCTGAGGTCACTATTGACTGGCAGGTAGTTGAAGGGAAACCAGGGGACAAAAAAGGAACTAAGCTCAAAATTCTTTTAGTGGCTGTTCCGAATGAAGTTATTTATCAATACCGAGAAATTGCTAAACTTTCCAACTTAAAGCTTCAAGGGCTGGAGGCTGAAGCTTTTAGTCTTTCTCGAGCGGCTATTAAAAATCAAGATTTGAAAAAGATAGTTTCTATCGTTGATATTGGCGCTCAAAGCACAACTTGTAGTATTATAGATAAAGGGGTCTTGAAATTAAGCCGTAGTTTTGATATTGCCGGCAACGAGCTGACACAAACCTTAGCCAAAAGTTTAAATATTAACTATAAAGCAGCAGAAGAATCAAAAAAGAAATATGGATTAAGATTTCTTAGAGGAGATTCAGAAAGAGAAACCCTTCCTGCTTTAGAAGAAAATAATCCCAAGAAAGCGGCTCAAGCTCTTGTCCCGGTGATTGATTCAATTATAGTGGAGATCAAAAGAATCTTTCAAAATTTCCGGCAAACTGAAGATAAGACAGTCGAAAAAATTATTCTGACCGGGGGCACATCTTTAATCCCTGGTTTCCAAGAACATTTCTCTTCTTCTTTAGAAAAAGAAACAGAGGTAATTAATCCTTTTGCCGATATTTTTTATCCCCCTATTCTAGAAAAATCTTTAAAGGAAATGGGACCAGCATATGCCGTTGTCGTAGGAGCTGCTCTCCGTGGCTTGAGATAGAAACCTTGGCCTAAACAATCTTCACGCAGATCTCTAGAATTAGATATATGAGTCGATCCATGTTGCTGATCTGCGAGGAAATCTGCGTTTTTCACGAAGTGAAAAATTATGATAGAAATTATACCTAAACCAACAAAAAAAGAGCCCGTATGGACAAAGATTCTGTTTTTTCTCTCAATAGCAGTTTTAATGGGAATTACTGTGGCTTTCTTTCTTTTCGGTTATTTTATCGGGGAAGAAGAGAAGACTTTAGAATCAACAAAGAAAATTTTAGCCCAACCAAGAAGCACGAATGAACAGGAGTTAGAAAGAAGAGTTTCTCAATATCAGCGAAAGATTGACGACTTCACTCTTTTAATTAACCAGCATAAAGTTAGCTCTGATTTTTTTGCGTTTCTGGAGGGAATAACTCATCCCCAAGTCTGGATTTCTGAATTAAATTTAAATACCCAAACAGCCGAAGTTGAATTGTCAGGGGAGGCAGAAAAGACAGCTTTGGGTCAGCAACTTTTAATTTTTAGAGAAGACAAACAAATTTTAAGAACAGATTTATCTAATGTTCGGGTGAAAGAGGGAGAGAAAGTTGGTTTTACTATTTTACTTTTTCTTCATCCAGAAATTTTCAAATTTTTAAAATAAATGCCTAGAATTTTTATCAGTTTTATTTTACTTGGTATTTCCCTTGTTCTTGGGGTAATTTTCTTTTGGCCTCGTTATCAAGAATTAGATAATCTTCGGGTTCAAATCGAGAATGAAAAACAGGAAATTCAGAATCAAAATGAATATTATCAAGCGCTGTCCCTGATTTCTAAAGAGCTCGATAAACACCGAGAAGAACTAACAAAAATTGATTCGGCCCTATCCCTTAATCCTCCGTTACTATCATTATTGAAGTATTTACAAAAAGTTGCTCCCGAAAATGGACTAATCTTAACGGGTATCAGCTCCTTTTCGACTAAACCTATTCCTGAAAGAGCCGATATTAAAGAAATCCAGGGTTCTTTAGAACTTTCTGGTTCTTACTCTTCTTTGAAAAACTTTTTGAAAACTTTAGAGAAATCAGCTCGTCTAATTGAAGTAGATAGTATTTCTTTTTCGGCTTCTCAGAACAAAGAAAGCGAGACAGTTGAGATATCAGAGATATTTAATTTTTCACTATCAATAAGAACTAAATCTTATTAATCCTTCGACATTGCAGTCCGGTCTTGAGCATTTTGGCCCGATTGAATGGAAGACTTCACTGCCGAAAGGCTCGGGATTAAGGCTGAGGGCTTCGAGTAAGCCTCAGCCGAACTCCTCGCCGAATGTTTTCAATGGCTTTGCCATTTTTTCAACAAAGAAAAAGACAAAAATATTTAAATTGGATTTTTATAATTGCAGTTTTAATTGGCGCACTTTGGTTTGGCCAAAATTATTTATTTAAACCCCTCTCTTCTCCACCATTGACACCAAAAGAAAAGAAGGTAGAAATCAATCTCGAGATATTAGAGAAACCCATACTTCAAGAACTTCAGCCTTTTGAAGAAATCCCTCCCTTTGAAGGAGATATCGGTCGAGAAAACCCCTTTTTACCATATTAAAAAATGACACCAATACACTAATCGTATACTAATGTCACGAATAATTTATTAGTGTTATTCGTGCTTTATCAACCCTACGGGGAGTCTCACTCTTTCTGAAGAAAGAGTGAGCCAGAGTAAATTAGTGTCGGGTTATGACTTTAGTTATGACTTTAGTTCAACAATTACTCAAGCAAGAGGTAATTGACAGAGAAAAGGCCACTTCTTTAGAATTTGAAATTAAAAACTCAGGAAGGAAAGAAGAAGAGGTAATTTTAGAAAAAGGAGTGGTTGATGAAAAATTCTTATTTAATCTGAAAAGCGAAAATCTTAAAATTCCCCTAAGAGAAGTCCGCGCCGAAGATGTTCTTCTGGAAACCTTAGAACTTATTCCCGAAGAGTCAATCAGATACTACAAAATGATTCCTTTAGCCAAAGATAATAATGTCTTAGAGATAGGAATGGTTTATCCCAGAGATACGGTTGCCCAGGAAGCTTTAAAATTCTTAGCTCGCCAGAATAAGTTCTCTTATCAGATTTCTCTAATTGCTCCCACTACCCTTGACAACCTTCTAAAACAATACCGCACCCTGAAAGGAGAGGTTACCCAGGCCTTAGAAGAGTTAGAAACCGAGCTGAAAGGCGAGAAAGTCAAGGCCAGACCTTTAAAGAAATCAGAGATGGAAAGGTTGGTCGAAGAAGCCCCCGTTGTTAAGATAGTAGCTGTTATTGTTAGGCATGCTGTAGAGGGGAGAGCTTCTGATATCCACATCGAACCCCTTAGAAAAAAATCAAGAGTTCGTTTTAGAGTAGATGGCCTTTTAAAATCTAGTATTTTTTTACCCCTAAGAATTCATTCAGCAGTGATAGCAAGAATAAAAATTCTTTCCAACATGAAGCTTGATGAAACTAGAATCCCTCAAGATGGACGTTTTTCTACCAGGATAGGAAATCATGATATTGATTTTAGGGTCTCAACCTTTCCTACCATCTTGGGAGAAAAAGTAGCTCTTAGAATTTTAGACCCAGAGAAAGGATTAAAGTCAGTTGAAGGGCTTGGTTTAACAGGAAGAAACTTAAAAATAACGAAAGAAGCTCTCCAAAAACCTTATGGGTTGATTTTGATTACCGGTCCAACTAGCAGCGGCAAAACCACTACTTTATATGCCATGCTCTCTCGTTTAAATAAAGAGGAGGTAAATATTTTAACCCTGGAAGACCCAGTTGAATATTATCTCGATGGCATCAACCAGTCTCAGGTTAGACCGGAACTTGGTTTTGATTTTGCCAAGGGTCTTAGGCATTTAGTTAGACAAAATCCTAACATCTTAATGGTTGGAGAAATTCGAGACCCGGAAACTGCCAACGCTGCCATCCATGCCACCCTAACTGGCCATATAGTTCTATCGACCTTACATACTACAAATGCTTTAGGGGTGGTTCCGAGATTAGTTGATATGGGAGTGGAGCCATTTTTAATTCCGGCAGTTTTAAATATTGCCATGGCCCAGAGATTGATTAGGATTCTTTGCCCAGATTGTAAAAAAAAGATAGTACCGAAACCAGAAATTAAAGATTTAATCCTTAAAGATATTGAGAATTTGCCTTCTTCGACAAAAAAAGACGTTAAAATTCCAAATCCACTCAAGATTTATACAGCCGAAGGTTGTAAAAAATGTAATCAACAAGGGTTTTTTGGCCGGACAGCTATTTTCGAGGTTTTAAAAATGACAGACGAATTAGCTGAGATTATTTTAAAAGGCACAACCGAGGCCAAGATTAAAGAAGAAGCTTTCCGTCAGGGAATGATTACTATGAAACAAGACGGAGTCTTAAAGGTTCTTCAGGGCATCACTTCAATAGAGGAAGTTATTAGAGCAGCTGAAGAAATAAGAATAGTGGAGGGATAATAACCACCAATAAAACACTAATTAAGACCACCAATAGAACACTAATTTAACACAAATATTCACTAATAACGTATTCGTGATAATTAGTGAGTAATTCGTAATTTATTCGTGGTTGTGATTCGCGGCATATGAAAACAATTTTACTAATTGAAGACGACCCCTTTTTAGTTGATCTTTATACCACTAAATTCAAAGAGATTGGATTTGAAGTTGAGGTTGCCACTAACGGCCGAGAAGGATTGAGAAAGATGAAAGTAAAAAAGCCCGATATTTTGCTTTTGGATATTGTTTTACCAGCTATTAATGGCTGGGAAATTCTTGGAGAGATGAAAAAAGATGAAGGGTTGAAAGATTTAAAAGTTGTTATTCTTTCTAATCTTACTTCAAAAGAGGAGGTAGAGAGAGGCCTAAAACTGGGAGCGGATAAATATTTAATTAAATCCCACTATACTCCCTCAGAAGTCGTTAAGGAAATTAAAAAAATTTTAGAACAATGACAGATTACCACAATTTAATAAAAGAATTTCTTTCTTTATGCATTGAAGCTCAAGCTTCGGACCTGCATCTTTCGGTTGACCATCCGCCAATACTGAGAATTACCGGAAGATTGGTTCCCCTCTTGAAGGAGAGAAAATTAATCGCTCAAGATACCCAAGAATTAGCCTTTGTTCTAATGACCGAGAATCAAAAAGAGAAATTTTTAAGAGAAAAGGAAATTGATTTTTCCTATGCTTTTGGCGAAAAAGCCCGTTTTAGACTAAACATTTTTTTCCAAAGTTCAAATATTAGTATTGCCTGCCGTTTGATTCCGTCTAAAATTAAAACCATTGAAGAACTAAATCTCCCGCCAATTTTACATACTTTTACCCATCATAGTCAGGGATTTGTTTTAATAACCGGCCCCTCTTCTCATGGTAAATCGACTACTCTAGCTGCTTTAATCGATGAGATTAATCATACCCGGGCTGATCACATTATTACCATTGAAGATCCGATTGAATATGTTTTCGAAGACGATCGTTCAATTATTGACCAAAGAGAGCTTTATGCAGATACCCACTCTTTTACCAGGTCTCTCCGTTCTACTTTACGTCAGGATCCCGATGTTATTATGGTTGGAGAAATGCGGGACTCCGAAACTATGACCACGGCCATTACTGCTGCTGAAACAGGCCACTTGGTCTTTGCAACCCTGCACACCAATTCAGCCGGCCAGAGCATACATCGGATTGTTGATTCTTTTTCTCCTGCCCAACAGAACCAAATTAGAGCTCAGTTGGCTTCTTCTTTATTGGGAGTGATTTCTCAAAGATTAATCCCCAGTCTTAAGGGAGGTTTAATACCTGCCTGTGAGGTGATGCTGGCCACTCCAGCTATTGCCAATTTAATTCGAGAAAATAAAGTTCACGAGATTCCTTTAGTCATTGATACCTCAGCTGAAGAAGGGATGATATCTTTAGATAGATCTTTGGCCGCATTAGTGAGAAGAAAAGAGATTTCTTTGGATAGTGCTTTGCTTTATTCTCAAAGTCCGACGGAATTACGGATGTTAGTAAGAAGATAATAACCACCAATAAAACGCTAATTAAGACCACCAATAAAACACTAATTTAACACAAATATTCACTAATAACGTATTCGTGATAATTAGTGAGCAATTCGTAATTTATTCGTGGTTGTGATTCGTGGTCTATGAAGTTTTCCTATCAAGCCAGAACTGAAGATGGAGACATTCAATCAGGTATTGTTGAAGCTTTTAGTCGAGAGGCAGCTTTGGCTATATTGCAAAAACACGGAATTTTCATCACCGCTTTAGAGGAAGCTGGGGCTCATCCTATTTTTGCTAAAAAAATAAAATTATTTAGGGGAATTTCCAGAAGAGATAAGGCTATTTTTGCCCGCCAGCTTTCAATTATGTTTAAAAGCAAGGTAGCTTTAACCGAATCTTTGAGGGTGATGGTTATCCAGACTGAAAGCCTTTCTTTCCGGGAAAAAATTGTTAAAATTACTGAAGACGTTGAAGCTGGAGCCTCTTTGTCTAAGGCCCTTTCCCGTTTTTCGGAGGTCTTCTCCCCCTTTTTTATCAGTATAATTAAATCAGGAGAAACAGCTGGTAAGCTTTCCAAAGCCTTGGAATATTTAGCTGATCACCTAGAGAAAGAAAATGATTTTTATTCTCGAATTCAAGGAGCAATGCTTTATCCTATAATGGTAATGGTAGTGATGGGTGGAGTAGTTTTGATAATGGTTCTCTTTGTTTTTCCTCAGATTTCCCAAATTGTTAAAGACATGGGGGTTGAGCCTCCTTTAATGACTAGAATTGTTTTTGGGACGGTTGATTTTATCAAAAAATGGATAATAGTTATGATTTTAGTTTTCATTACTGCCGTCTTATTCGTTTACCAGTACTTGAAAACAAAGGAAGGAAAAACCCTTTGGAATAAAGTTTCTCTAAAGATTCCGGTAATCAGCGGTCTTTTAAAAAAAATCTATCTTTCTCGTTTTGCTGAAAATCTTTCCACTTTGATTTCAGGCGGTGTCCAGATAGCCCCGGCTTTAGAGACAGCCGGAGAGGTAGTTGGCAACGAAGTGTACAAAGCTATTATTATTGAAGCTCGTGATACTGTTAGAAAGGGAGGCCAGATAAATTCAGTCTTTGCCAAATATCCAGGAAGCTTCCCGCCTCTTTTTACCCAAATGACTTCAGTGGGGGAGAGGACCGGAACCTTAGAGGAAACTTTAATGCATTTAGTTGATTTCTACCAAAAAGAAGTTAACAGAAGCTTGGAAAATGTTCTAGATTTATTGGTTCCCCTTACCATTGTGGTTTTAGGAATAGTTGTCGGAGGAATGGTGGGGTCTGTGATTCTTACTCTTTATAATGTCGTCGGAATGATGTAACCCCCCACCACTTTTAAATAAAAAGTGGTGGGGGGCTCGGTTCTCGCTTCACCGAGCACTTAACGACTCAACGTTTTAAGTGCTTGGCTTCGCTCGACTTTTCCACAACTTGACTTGATTTAGATATGTTATAGTAAAAAAAGACATTAATAAAAGGTCGAGCCAATAAACAATAAACAATAAATAATAAATAATAAAATTGAAAATGACTCAATTTTTCAGTAAAAAAAGAGGAGAAAAGGGTTTTACCTTGATTGAATTATTGGTGGTTATCGCCATTATCGGAATTTTAGCCGGAATTGTCTTGGTGGCTTTGGGTGGAGCAAGAGACAAAGCCAAAGATGCCAGAATTCAAGCTAGTGTAGCTCAAACAAGAGCGCTTGCGGAAATGTTATATACTGGTACTGTGTACCCCGACGGAACCGCTGGTGCCAACGACGGCTTTGATACACCAGTGTATACTGGTGGTACCGCTCCTGCTTGTACTGGGGACACGACCCGTGACTCAAGTTTAAAAGCTCTTGACGGTGATGTACGCGCACAACAAGGTGCACTCTGTACTACTGCTGCGGCCGTGAATACAGGTGCCTTGGGGAAAGCAGGCATCTTTATAGTAAAGTCTGCTGGCGATGATGCTTACGCGGCCTATGTGGCTCTTAAGAGTGGGACCGACAAAGGTTGGTGTGTTGATTCTATTGGTAAATCCCAGGCTTATACTCTTCTGGCGGCAGATCCGACGACGACAACTTGTCCATAGAGTATGTAAAAATTGTCTAAATTAGGGCGTAAATTAGGGTCAGTTCTATTTCCTGATTGAAAATTAGTGAGATCATCCTTACACACGATTTCCGGCAATCAACCCGCCAGCGGCGGGTTGATTTTTTTATTTCTTTTCTTTAATTTTTGTTGTATAATTTAAGAATACAAAAACAATTAACAATTAACAATGCACTCAATCCTTATCAGAAAATATCGAGGCTTCACTCTCATTGAGATACTAGTCGTTATTGCCATCATCGGAATTTTGGCAGGCATCGTTTTGGTGGCTATGGGTGGAGCGAGGAATAAGGCAAAAGATTCCAGGATTATTGCCGAGATGGGCCAGCTTCGGAACGCAGCCGATCTATTTTACAACAATAATCACGATAGTTATACCAGCCCTCCAGGTTCTACCAACTTTGATTGTACCGTTACTAACCCAAACATTGATGCCCTTTGCGCTGACATGGCTGTCCAGGGAGGGATAAAACCATCTGATGAAGCTACTCCTGAATACGGGGTAGATATTATTGTTACTGATCAGGCTTATTGCGCCGAGGTAAAATTAAATTCAGGGAAATATTGGTGTATAGACAGTCAGGGGAGATCAGCGAGATATGATGCGAACACTACACCCACTGAGCCTGCCTGTGATGATACGCCTGGCTCAGAAGTTTATACTTGCGAATAATAAATTTAAAAAACGAAAAAGCCGGATTTTTTTCGCAATCAACCCGCCGAAGAGGCGGGTTGATTTTTTCATGTTTATTTCGACACCTTTGATTCCCCCAATAACCTTAATATAATAATTTTACCGGGAACTGTTCCCGAAAAGTTAGTCTTTTATTTCCCTTTTTTAATTTTTAGAGTATAATTTAATAATGTTTAGTTCGACAAAAGCGAAGAAAATTTTCCGCGTCGTGCCCACCTACCTTCTCGACGCAAATCAGATAGAACTGACACGCGATAATCATTCTCAAGGTGCCAGTTTTAAGTATTTCAACGGGCAGGAAGGCGGGCGGGTGAATCCGCATAGCTACCCGCGCCTGCCCCGTAGGGAACTAAAGGTTCTCCTTCGGGGTCAATCCGCTTCTATGAATAAGGGTTTCACTTTAATCGAACTCTTAGTCGTTATTACCATTATTGGCATTTTGGCCGGCATTATTTTGGTTGCAATGGGATCAGTACGAGAGAAGGCAAAAGATACCAAAATTGAGAGCAATATGCTTCAGCTCCAGCAGCTAGCTGAAAATCTCTATTTAGACTATGGAAATTATGATAATGTAGACCCTACTATCTCGTCTGAAATTGCTGCTATTGAAAATGATATCATCACCCAAGGAGGTTCGCCACTAACTATTAAAACACCTTTACCAGCTGATACATACTGTGCTTATACATCTTTAAATAAAACTTTAGACGGACAACAGGTCTATTATTGCACTGATTATTTGTTTAGGAACCAGCAGATTGGGGATCCTTCTATTGGTTGTTATGATACCTGTTTTGTTTGTCCAGCCTGCCTCGATTCCAATGGTGATGGTTTGATGACGGCCGGTCCTGACCCGATACCAAACGAGCTGTTGAACATGTTCATATCGTCTTGTTGGGGGCAGCCTGCTTCTTGTAATCCCAGCCTAGATTTAGATTGTAATGGAATAATCAATATCTTAGATGTGATGTCTTATAGCGGCTTAATACCTTATCCTTGTCTATAATTTTCTTAGAGAATACTATTAACTGGTCCGTCCCGCCCTCAGAAAGGGCTTTTTACTCTGCTTTTTGTGTTATAATCAGAAAATGGCGCTAAATTTTCTTTTTTACTCCACTATTTTTATTTTTGGCCTAACAACAGGTTCTTTCCTGAATTCGATAATTTATCGCCTCCAGGCTGGGGAAGGCTTTTTACTTGCCCCGTTAAAATCTCGAGGAGATTTTTTTTCGGGGTTTCAAAGATCCTATTGCCCTCATTGCAAAAGAACTCTCAGTTGGCAGGATTTAATTCCTCTTTTCAGCTTTTTATTTTTAAAGGGCAAGTGCCGTTATTGTCAGAAAAAAATCTCCTGGCAGTATCCTTTAGTAGAAATAGCAACTGCGATGCTATTTCTGCTAATTCTCAATTCCCAATTCTCAATTCCCAATTCCCAATTTCTAGATTTTATTTATTTGTTAGTTATTTCTTGTATGTTGATCATTATTTTTGTCTATGACTTAAAACATTACATCATTCCCGACAAAATAATTTATCCGGCAATAGCCTTAGCCCTAATTTATAATTTCTACCAATTCGCTATCAACAATCAACAATTAGCAATGAGCAATTTCTTGGCTGCCATATTCGCTTCAGCTTTCTTTTTCTCGGTTGTTCTTATTTCAAAGGGTCGCTGGATGGGTTGGGGCGATCCTAAATTAGTCTTTTTTATGGGATTATTGCTTGGTTTCTCCAATATTTTAGTTGCCCTCTTTATAGCTTTTTTATTCGGAGCTATAATAGGAATAGGGCTGATCATCTTCAGAAAGAAAACATTCAAGAGCGAAGTTCCTTTTGGGCCGTTCTTAATTACCGGAACCCTTATAGCTTTGTTCTGGGGCAAAGAAATTATAAACTGGTATTTGCATTTACTCTAGTAAAAATAGCTAATAGCCAATTGTTAATAGTTAATAGAGAATTAACAATGTAACAATGAAACAATGTGGTAATGTAACCCCGAAAAGAAATCAAAGATTTCTAACGGGGCAGGCAACAAATAGAGGTTTTACTCTTATCGAGCTTTTAGTTGTAATTAGTATTATTGTTATTTTGACCGGAATAGTTCTTGTTAGTTATAGAGCGGGGGAACAACAACTTGCCCTTCAAAGAGCAGCTAATAAATTAGCTCAAGACATCAGAAGAGTCCAAGAAATGGCAATGTCAGCAAAAGAATCTCAAAAAATTTTTCCTCCGGGAGTTCCTCTAGGAGGATATGGGATTCATTTAACCAGGGGGGAAAATCAATATATAATTTATAGTGATGGCGGAAATGAAAAATGGGGTGGCGCAGGAGATTTTATTGAAGAAAATATAGGTTTAGAAAAAGGAGTGTTTATAAAAAACATTGAGCCTCCTGCAGCTTCTTTTAGTATAAATTTTAAACCCCCTGACCCTATAATTAGGATTGTAGATGCGGCAGGAGTTGATAAAGATAATGTGGCAATTATCCTCGCCTTAGAAGCTGATTCAAACAAAATTAAAAAAATCAGAGTAAATAAAGCTGGCCGAATTGAGATAGACTAAAGATCATCTGAATATATAAACATGTTAAAATGCTGAAATGTTTAATGTTAAAATGAAGAATAAAGGTTTCACCCTTCTTGAGGTCATCATTGCCATTGTTTTGGTTCTTGTGGGGATAACGGGAACTTTTGTTTTGATTACCAAAACTATGGGAGTTATGGCTATTTCTTCTTCCCGGCTTATTGCAGCCTACTTGTCTCAGGAAGGAATTGAAATTGTCAGAAATATTAGAGATACAAATTGGATTGAACAAAGTGCTGGTTCTAATTCTTGGGACGAAGGGTTGACTGGCTGCTCAACAGGCTGTGCAGCAGATTATACTTATACAGCGACTGAGGATCCAGATCTATTATTGGTCCCTCCAGAGAGTTTTCTAAAAATTTCAGTTACTGGTATTTATAGCTATAATCCAGCTGATACCGATACTAAATTCAAAAGAGGAATTACTATTGTGCCAAACGGCTCGGATATTTTGGAAGTTACTGTTTTGGTTGAATGGAAAGAGAAAGGAAAAACCTATTCTCATACTGCCCAGGAAAATTTGTACAACTGGAAATAAAGATTATTTAAACATCTAAACATTTGATAAACACTAAAATATAAAAATATTTAAAATGTTAAAATGCTTAAATGCTAAAATGAAGAGGGGCTTCACCCTCATTGAGCTGATGGTTGCCGTAACCTTTTTCGCCTTAGTTATCGGATCTGCTACTGGTCTTTTTATTTCAGCTGTCCGTTCCCAGGCTAAAGCTTTAGTTGTCCAGAAACTTTTAGACGAGTCGAGTTATGTTATAGAATATATGAGCCGAGCTTTAAGGATGGCACAAAAAGATACAGATGGGATGACTTGTCTTACCGCTGTTGGCTCAGGATATAATTATGAAGTTAATGCCACGGGCGATAGTATAAAATTTATAAATTATCAAGATATCTGCCAGAAATTTTATTTAGATAACTACCAGCTTAAAGAAAACAAGGGCGGTATCTTAGAACTAACTTCTAATAAGCTGAAAATATCTTCACTTCAATTTCATCTCTCAGGAGCTGCTCAGACAGACTCTCTTCAGCCAAGAGCAACTATTTCAATGACAATAAGAAAAGCGGGAGTAACAGGGCCGGGAATTAAAATCCAGACCACCATTTCCCAGAGAAATTTAGACATCCAACAATAAAAATCTCAATTTTCAATGACCAATAAATTAATCAACCCCCCCAATTCCTAAATTTCTAAAAATAATTGATTATTAAGTCATTGAATAGTCATTGAGATTTGGGCATTGGTCATTTTGAAGATTAAAACAATGAAGCAATGTAACAATATAACCCCGAAAAGAAATCAAAGATTTCTAACGGGACAGGTAATGCAGCGAGGTGTTGCTATCTATCTTGCCATAGTAATTATGTTCGTTTTGCTTGGTATTGGTTTGGGGATAAGCACTCTTTTAGTCGGGCAAATCAGAATAATTAGAGGAATGGGCTATTCAGTAGTTGCTCTTTATGCTGCCGATACCGGAATTGAGAGAGTTTTATATGCGATTAGAAAGGAAAATCCACCATATGTTCCTGTCGCTGGCGATGAACCTTTCACTGGTGCTGCTTTAGATAATGGTGCTACCTATACAGTAAAGATTATTTCAGCTAATGGGACCCTTACTATTAATTCAATAGGCGTTTATCAAGGAACTAGCCGAGCAATAGAAATTTCCTATTAAAATATCTCAGCGATAGATAAAAGACTTCGGAGATTTAGCCTCCGATTTTTTGATTATAATCTAATCTCTAGTTATAATTAAAAGAGGGTTATGCATAAAAAAGAAGCAAAAAAAAGAATTGAAAAATTAAAAAAACTTATCAATCGTTATCGATACCTATACCACGTTCTTGATCGGCAGGAGATTTCAGACGCTGCCTTGGATTCTTTGAAGAAAGAGCTTTTTGATTTGGAGCAAAAATACCCTGAATTTATTACCCTTGATTCCCCGACCCAAAGAATTGGAGGAAAGCCCCTTGAAAAATTTAAAAAAGTCAGACACTCTCAGCCAATGCTATCTTTTAATGATGCTTTTTCTGAAAAAGATATGAAAGACTGGCAAGAGAGAATTTCAAAACTTTTAACCGGGAAAGAGCAGAAAGAAATAGATTTTTTTTGCGAGTTAAAAATTGATGGTTTGGCTGTCGAGTTGATTTATGAAAAAGGAATTCTAAAAATAGGATCGACTCGGGGAGATGGCTTAATTGGTGAAAATGTTACTCAAAATTTAAAGACCATTGAAGCTATTCCCTTGAAACTTCAAGCAAAAAAAGACACAATAAAAAACCTTAAAAAACTTAACTTCTTACCCTATACCAAGTGCCAGATACCAGATACCATAGTCGTTAGGGGAGAAGTTTTTATTTCAAAAAAAGAGCTTGAAAAACTAAATAAAGAAAGACAAAAAAAGGGACTGGCTCTTTACGCCAATCCGAGAAATGTGGCAGCAGGTTCCATTCGGCAACTGGATTCTAGGGTTATAGCCAAAAGGCGTCTTGATTCTTTTGCTTATGATTTAGTCATCGATCTTAGCCGGAACCCCAAAAGAAGGCCTTCGATTTCCTACGGAGCAAGAACACACGAAGAAGAACATAAAATATTAAAAGCCCTGGGGTTTAAGATTAATCTTCATAACAAATATTGTAAAGATTTATCGGCAGTTTTTGAATTTCATAAGTTTTGGCAAAAAGAGAGGATAAAAATTCCTTATGAAATTGATGGAATCGTGGTAATAGTTAATTCAAATAAAATTTTTGAGAAATTGGGTGTAGTTGGGAAAGCGCCAAGGGGATCCATTGCTTTCAAATTTGCTTTGAAACAAGCGACTACCAAAATCGAGGATATAAAAATTCAGGTTGGCAGGACGGGAGCCTTGACTCCGGTTGCTTGCCTAAAGCCTGTTCAAGTTGGAGGGGTAACAATCTCTCGGGCCACCCTGCATAATGAAGATGAAATAAAAAGGTTGGGAATAAAAATAGGAGACACAGTTATTGTCGGAAGGGCAGGAGATGTTATTCCCGATATTGTCAAAGTTTTACCCGAGCTGAGGACCGGAAAAGAAAAAAGTTTTAAGATGCCCTTAAAATGCCCTGTTTGTGGTGCAAAAGTGATTCGACCTGAAGAGGAGGTGGTATCTCGTTGTGAAAATCCTAAATGCTTTGCCCAACAAAAAAGATCTCTCTATCATTTTATTTCCAAAGGAGCTTTTAATATTGTCGGTTTGGGGCCAAAGATTATTGATAAATTGATTGATGCAGGATTAGTTTCAGATCCAGCCGACATTTTTAAATTAGAAATAGGAGATATCTTGCCATTGAAAAGCTTGCTCCGTAGGCCGAGCCCTCAACGCCTTGAGCGCTCGGTCCTGCGGGGATTTGCCGAGAAATCAGCCCAAAATTTAATTAAAGCAATTCAGCCTCGAAAAAAAATTACTCTACCAAGATTTATTTATGCTTTAGGAATTAGGAATGTTGGAGAAGAAACCAGCATGGATTTAGCTAGATATTTTGGTTCTTTGGGAAAATTAAAAAAAGCCTCTTTGGTAAGGCTTGAAAATATAATGGACATTGGACCGGTAGTGGCAAAATCAATTTTCGACTGGTTTCATCAAAAGAGAAATTTGCAATTTCTTCAGAAATTAGAGAGAGTGGGAGTAAAAATAATAGACGAAAGATTAAAGATGGAAAATGGCAAATTACAAGGATTAACTTTTGTTTTAACCGGTAGCTTAGAAAATATAACTAGAAATGAGGCGAAAGAGAACATCAGAGAACTAGGAGGAGAAATTTCAGAGTCAGTTTCTCAAAAGACAGATTATGTTGTGGTGGGCAAGGAACCGGGAGCAAAGCATGAAAAGGCAAGAAGGCTGGGAATTAAGACGATGGGGGAGAAAGAATTCCTTAAATTAATCAAATCAAGCCAAACAGAGGCCCGGCCTTTGTTAACTCAATGAGGGATGTTTTAATTCATCTTAAAAAATTAGATTGGATTTTGATTATTATTGTTCTTTCGTTGATTGGTATTGGGCTGCTTTCTATTTATAGTTCCTCACTGGGAAGGGAAGATTTTTTGAATTTTAAAAAACAGATTATCTTTTTAACGATGGGATTTTTTTTAATGTTAATTTTCAGCTTTTTAAACTGGAGAATGTTTAAAGATAATCCTCATTTAATTTTGGCTCTATATTTTTTATGTTTACTGGCTTTGGTCGGCCTATTTTTTTTCGCCTCAGAAATTAGACAAGTTAGAAGTTGGTATAAATTAGGGCCTCTTGTTTTTGACCCAAAAGAATTTACTAAAATTATTTTAATTATTTTACTGGCTAAATTTTTTTCGATGAGACATATTGAAATGTACCAACCAAGACATATTTTGCTTTCTGGGGTTTATGTGTTTTTGGCAGCCTCTTTAATTTTTTTTCAGCCAGATTTTGGCTCGTTTTTAATTTTTATTTTTTTGTGGGCGGCAATTTTAGTCGTTTCCGGTATAAAAATTCGCCATTTTCTGATTTTAATTTTTTTGGGGTTAATTTTTTTAGTTTTCAGTTGGTCGTTTTTACTAAAAGACTATCAACAAAAGAGAATCATCAGTTTTGTTCAACCCCAGGCAGATCCTCAAGGAATGGGCTGGAGCCAGCAACAGGCAAAAATTGCCATTGGATCTGGAGGGATATTTGGCCAGGGAATTGGTAAAGGTTCTCAGGTTCAGTATGGTTTTTTAACCGTTCCTCAGACTGATTTTATTTTTTCTGCTATTGCCGAAGAAATGGGCCTAATTGGAGTGCTAATTTTATTGACTCTTTTATCTCTTTTAATCTGGCGAATTGTTAAAATTGCTCTTTCTGCCAAAACTAACTTTCCTCGTCTATTTGCTGTCGGTTTGGCCACCATCTTAATTTCCCAGATTTTTATTCACATTGGCATGAATCTCGGGCTTTTGCCGATTATCGGCATACCCTTGCCTTTGGTTAGCTATGGGGGTTCCGGCTTAATTTCTATCTTTATTGGCCTGGGTATTCTCCAAAGTATTAAAACAAAGAAATAATTTAGTATATTAGTATGTCGGATTGATTAGTCTTTCTTAGTTTTCCTCTTGAGGATCCGGCAAGCGAACGGTCGGTTAGCGAAGAAACAATTGGAGAATCAGCGGACGAACAGCTAGTTGAATAATAGTATTTCGTATTTGGTATTTTGTATTTAGTATTTTGTATGTTGTATTTCGTATCTCGTATTTAGGAATATGAAAATTAGATCATTTACTGATCTCGATGCTTGGCGAGAAGGACATAAATTGGTTTTAATGATTTACAATATTGCCAAGCACTTTCCGTCGGAAGAAAAATTTGCTATTATTAATCAAATGCGACGCTGTGTTGTTTCTATCACTTCAAACATTGCCGAAGGCTTTGCCCATCAATCTAAAAAAGAGAAAATTCAGTTTTACTCTATAAGCTAAGGGATCAAATACTGAGTTACAAAACCAACTTTTAATCGCAAAAGATATAGAATATTTAGAGCGGAGAGATTTTAATAAGATGGCCGATCAATCGACAAAAGTTAGCAAACTTTTGAATGGTCTAATAAAGTTTTGTAAAAAATCAACCAAAATATCAGATACGAGATACTAAGTACTATATACGAATTATGCGGGAACAACTTATTAATATTTTTTCAAAAATTATTGAGTGGGGATTAATTCTTCTGGTTTTTTTATTACCCTTGTTTTTTCTTCCGATAACTACGGAAGCTTTTGAATTTCCTAAACAGCTATTGCTTATCTTTTTTGTGAGCGTTTTAACGATTATTTGGGCAATCAAGATGATTCTGGAAAGGTCAGTCAAGATACTTCACAGCCCTCTGACAATACCTATTCTTGCTTTCTTTGGCTTTTTCTTTCTTTCAACAGTCTTTTCTGTTCATCGTTTTGCCTCAATTTTTGGCTCCTATCCCAGGTTTAACGATGGCTTAGTCAGCCTTTTTATCTATCTTCTTGTTTTTTTCTTAGTGGCCTCCAATATTAAAGAAAACAAACAGATTGTTAGAATTTTAGCTTTTATCAGCTTTTCCGGAGTTTTAGTCGCCATTTTAGGAATTTTGAATTTCTTTGACTTTTATCTTTTGGCTAATTTACTAAAGAATCCCCTGATAACTCCGGCTGGTTTTGCGGATAGAACTGTTTTCTTCTTAGCAATTTTGTTCCCGATTATATACTGGGTTTTTCTGTTTGAAAAGAAAAAAATCTTTCAGGTTCTTTCGGCTCTTACTGGCTTCCTTTTTCTCTTTTACATTTTTCTAATTTCGCATTTGGCAGCAATTTCAGCTGTTTTTTTGGTTTTTCTTTTACTTCCTGCCTTGGGTCGCTTTCAGCTCTCAAAAGTAATAGCGATTAAAGTTGGAATTGTTTTTTTAACTTTCCTTTTCCTTTTGGCTATCAACAATATCGGATTTATTAAATCTCAAATCCCATTTCTCAAAGATAGAACTGTTCAACACGAATTAAAAATTAGTCCAAATACAGCCTGGGCAATTACCACGGGTTCTTTTCAGAATTTAAAACTTTTAACTCTGGGCTCAGGACCAGGGACCTATCTTTTTGACTTCACGTCTTTCAAGCCGATTGGATTCAATCAAACTCCTTTCTGGAATCTTCGTTTCGAAAGGTCTTTTAATGAATATTTTCAAATTATATCCACCTTGGGAATTTTAGCTTTCTTTGCTTTTCTGTGGATTTTGTTTAGATTTTTTCAAATGGCCAGGGAGGTCCGGAAGAAAATAACTTCTGAAAACAAAGAAAGTCATACTTTAGCTTTTGGACTATTCTCTTCTTTGTCTGTCTTTTTATTGATTTCCTTATTTACTTCCTCTTTTACTTTAATTTACTTTACATTTTGGTTGTTTTTAGGATTGGCCGTATCTTTTTCTCGTATAGCTGGTTTAGGACGTTCGGCTGAGCTCAGTCGAAGCCCTGGAGTTAGAGATATTGAGCTTTCTTTAGCTACCATTCAGATTCGAGGGATAAGCGAAAGGAAGGGCGAGATTATGCCCTGGTTGGCAGCAGCTTTTATTATTTTAGTTTTATTACCTTTATTGTGGAAAGAAGCAAAGATTGTTCAGGCCGAGCTTCATTTTGCCAGAGCCCAAATTGAACAGCTGCAAGAAAGCCCAGATCCTGATTTAATCTTGGGCTCTTTAGTTAGGGCCAGAAATATAATGCCAAATAATGACAGTTATCGGAGAGCTCTATCTGCAATCTCTCTTAATTTTACTATTTTGGCTGAGCAGCAAAAATTATTATCAGACGAAGCAAGGCAGCAACTTTTACAGACTGCAGTAATAGAAGGAGAGATGGCTGTTCGTTTGGCTCCCCATAATATTTTCAATTGGGAAAACCTCCAAAGAGTTTATAGTTTAGTTACTCTTGAAAATCAAGATGATCTATTAATAAACAATGTCTTTCCCCAAGAGATTTTGCTTGATCCAGCCAATCCCAGACATAGGAATGATTTAGGTTGGACCTACTTTAACTTAAGGAACGACATTGAATTAGCTAAGAGAAATTTCCAAGATGCTATTTCTTTGAAGCCAGATTTTGTCGATGCCCATTATAGCTTAGCCAGAGTTTATAAAGAAGAAGGGAAAAGAGATTTGGCCTTACCCCAATATGAACAAACCTTGAATTTATTGAATCAGCAAATTGCCTCTCTGGAACCAATTGCCTCAGCATGGCCAGACTTGCAAAGAACTTTAAATCAACTAAAACAACTTGAAGTTCAGATAAGGTCAGAGCAAGAAATCCTTTTACAATAAATTGAAGCAAAAAAAGAGCAACCCCTAGAGATAGTGCCCGAAGAAGAGATAACATCTGGAGAAGAAGTAGAGGAAGAATAATCAAGGAAGGGCTGACCCTGCACTTATTTTGTCCTACAGAAACTTGGAGATTAACCCTTCACCTTTAGCTAAAGGTGAAGGGTTGACAAACTATTTAAAACGAGTAAACTTAAAAATAGACCATTTGTAATCAAAGGGTATTTTTTATATATTTGATTCAGGTTTTCTCAATTGATTTCTATAAACAATTAAAACTTTAAACAATTTCCTACCCTAAAAAAAATTAAATTTAGGGATTTTTTGCGTTTTATTCGGCTCTACGAATCTAAACGGATTACGAATATCGACCCTCCGGGGGAGTCGCTAATGAGACAGCGTAATTCGATAAAATTCGTAACTAGTGAAAAACTATGAAGAAGGTCAAAACAAAAAACTTCGGGAAATCAAAAGTTCGACTTTCTTTACCTTATTTACTTGAACAACAGCAAGAAAGCTGGAAGAATTTTTGTCGAAGAGATCTAAAAGAGCTTTTCGTTGAGATGTCACCAATTCGGGATTATACCGGCAAAGAGCTGGAGCTTTGGTTTTTAGATTATAAATTAGATACGCCCAATTATAAGTCTGACTTAGAGGCGAAGCAGAATAATGATTCTTACGCAGCCCCTCTGAGAGTAAAAACCAGGCTAGTTAATTTAAAAACAAAAGAGATTAAAGAACAAGAAGTATTTTTAGCTGATTTCCCTCTTATGACTGAACGGGGTACTTTTGTTGTCAATGGGGTTGAGAGAGTAGTTATCTCTCAGCTTATTCGTTCGCCAGGTGTTTTCTTTACGATGCAGACTAGCGGGGGAAAAAACTATTTTGGTGCAAAGATTATTCCAAACAGAGGAGCTTGGTTGGAATTTGAGACGGAAAGTACGGGTTTCATTGGAGTTAAAGTTGATCGGAGAAGAAAAGTATCAGCCACCATGCTGCTGAGAGCTTTGGGAATTGATAAAGAAAATCAGATAAAAGAACTTTTTCAAGATGTAGACAACGACCCCGAAATTAAATATATTGAGGAAACTTTAAAGCGCGATTCCACCCACAACCAGCCAGAGGCCTTGGTTGAAATTTATCGAAGATTAAGGCCAGGAGACTTAACCACCCCGGATACTGCCCGTGAACTGTTTGAGAATATGTTCTTTAAATTTGAGAGGTATGATTTATCTAAAGTAGGAAGATGGAGAATGTGGCAGAGATTATCAGAGTTAAGGAGCCGTAAATTACGAGATAAAAACAAAAAAGAGAAAAAAGTTTTAACTCAAAACTCTGGAGAGGAAATTACTGTTTCAGACAGAGTATTAAAGCCAGAAGACATTGTTGCTGTCTTAAGAGAAATTATTCGTTTAAATAACGATCCCGAAGGAAAACCAGATCAAATTGACCATTTGGGAACCAGGAGGGTAAGGGTTTTCTCGGAGCTTTTGCAAAATAGATTAAGGGTGGGACTAATGAGAATGGAAAGAATAATCAAAGACAGGATGTCAACTTTAGACGTTTATACTCTAACCCCTGCCCAGGTTATTAATCCCAGGCCGTTCATGGCAGTGGTAAGAGAATTTTTTACCTCAAGCCAGATTGCTCAATTCATGGATAATGAAAATCCTTTAGCTGAATTAGAGCACAAAAGAAGATTATCAGCTACTGGACCCGGCGGTTTAACGAGGGAGCGAGCCGGTTTTGAAGTGAGAGACGTTCAGCCTTCTCACTATGGCAGAATTTGTCCCATCCAAACTCCGGAGGGACCAAATATTGGCTTAGTTGGACATTTGGCTTCTTTTGCCAAGATTAATCCTTATGGATTTTTAGAAACTCCCTATTTTAAAGTGAAAAAAGGTAAAGTTACTTCAGAAATTCATTACCTTAATGCTTATGAAGAAGAGAAATATAATATTGCTTCAGCCAGCATTCTTCTTGATAAAGATAATAAGATTTTATCTTCCAAAGTGGAAGCTCGAATAAAAGGAGAGCCAGGAAAGATAGAAAAAGAAAAAATTGATTTTGTTGATGTTTCTTCTGAACAATCTATTTCGGTTGCTACTTCCTGCATTCCTTTCTTGCAGAATGATGATGCTAATCGCGCCCTAATGGGTTCAAATATGCAGAGACAGGCTGTGTCTTTAATAAAACCAGAAATTCCTTTAGTTGCTACCGGAATAGAAAGGAATGTTGCTACAGACTCGGGACAGGGAGTGATAGCTCCGGAAGACGGGACAGTTATTAGGGTGGATGCCAGTCAGATAACACTAAAAATGAAAGGGAAAAAACCTGAAATCCAGAGATATGAATTGCGAACTTTTCTTCGAACCAATCAATATACCTCTTTTCATCAACGGCCAGTAGTCAAGAAAGGAGACATTGTTAAACGAGGAGACATTTTGGCCGATGGAGGGGGAATCTCTCGAGGATTTTTAGCCTTAGGCCAAAATATCTTAGTGGCTTTCTTGATTTGGCGGGGAAGTAATTTTGAAGATGCAATAATTATTTCTAAAAAATTAGTGCAAGATGATATCTTTACTTCTATTCATATAGAAGATTTTACTTGCGATGTTCGGGAAACAAAACTGGGGCCCGAAATTACTACCGCTGACATTCCTAATGTTGGAGAAGAAAGATTAAAAGATTTAGACGAAGAAGGAATAATTAGGATTGGAGCCGAGGTTGGACCAAGCGATATCTTGGTTGGGAAAATCTCTCCTAAAGGAGAGGCTGATTTAACCTCCGAAGAAAGATTGCTGCGAGTAATCTTTGGAGAAAAAGCCAGAGAAGTTAAAGACAGCTCTTTAAGAATGGAACACGGAAAGAGAGGAAGGGTGGTTGAAGTGAAGCTTTGGGAAAGAGAGAAGGGGGCGAAGTTAGAACCTGGAGTAATCAAAAGAATTCAAGTGGAGATAGCTGAAATTCGAAAAATTCAAGCCGGAGATAAATTAACCGGTCGTCACGGAAACAAAGGGATAGTTGCTCGAGTCTTACCGGCCGAAGAAATGCCTTTTTTGGCAGATGGCACGCCGGTCGATATGATTTTGAATCCCTTGGGTGTTTCCTCAAGAATGAACCTTGGTCAGATTTTAGAAACTCATCTTGGCTGGGCAGCTAAAAAGCTGGGTTACATTGCTTTGTCTCCGGCACTAGCCGGAGCAACCGAAAAAGATATAAAAATCGAGCTAAAGGCAGCCGGCCTACCAGAAGACGGAAAAGTAACCTTATTTGACGGAGTGACCGGTGAACCTTTTGGGGCCAAAATTACAGTTGGCTACATTTATATGATGAAGTTGATTCATATGGTGGTTGACAAGATTCATATGCGTTCCATTGGCCCCTATTCTTTAATAACCCAACAGCCTTTGGGGGGGAAAGCTCAATTCGGTGGTCAGAGATTTGGAGAAATGGAAGTTTGGGCTTTAGAGGGTTACGGGGCAGCTCACGTTCTTCAAGAAATTTTAACTATCAAATCTGATGATGTTCCGGGAAGAACAGCTGCCTATGAAGCAATTTTAAAAGGAGAGAAGATTAAGAGTCCTAATATTCCTGCTTCTTTTAACCTTTTAGTCAACGAAATGAAAGCTTTGGGACTGAATATTGAAGTGATAGAAAAACCCAAAGACAGAGAATAAAAAACAGACAACAAAAAACAATAAATGGAGAATATTACTCTTGTTTATTATTTTTTATTTATCAAATTATGCGTGTAATTGATATCGACTCAATTAGAATAAAAATAGCTTCGCCCGAAGTAATTCTTTCTTGGTCCCATGGAGAAGTAACAAAACCAGAAACTATTAACTATCGGACCCAAAGGACGGAGAAAGATGGTCTTTTCTGCGAAAAGATTTTTGGACCGACCAAGGATTATGAATGTTATTGCGGAAAATATCGAAGGATTCGTTATAAGAAAGTTGTTTGTGATAAGTGCGGGGTGGAGGTAATAAAGTCCCAGGTCAGAAGAGAAAGAATGGGTCACATCAAATTAACCTCGCCGGTTTCTCATATCTGGTTTTTAAGAGGAGTTCCTTCAAGAATCGGGATGGTTTTAAATATGCCCCTTCAGCAGGTAGAAAAAGTTATCTATTTTGTGGCTTATATTATTACCGGCGTTTCAGAAGAAGCTAGAAATAAAGTCTTAGAGGAGATAGAGAAAGAATATAAAAGAAAGATGAAGGAGGTAAGGTTGAAAGGAAAAAAGAAACAGTCGGCTAAGCTGCTTGAGTTAAAGAGAATGAGAGACATAGCTAAAGAAGAGCTTCGGAGCATAAAGCCCTTAAGAATTCTATCTGAAACCGAATATCATCGTCTTTCTCTAAAATACGGAGAAGTTTTTGAAGCAGGTTCAGGAGCAGAAATTTTAAGAAAAATTTTCGAGAAAATAGACCTTAAAAAAGAAATAAAGAAGTTAAAAAAAGAGCTAGAAACCACCTCGTCAATTAATCGAGGAAAAGTTTTAAGAAGACTAAAGCTTTTCCAAGGGATGATGAAGGCAGCAATCAGGCCAGAATGGATGTTTTTAACAGTTTTACCGGTTCTACCCCCAGATTTACGGCCAATGGTTCAACTTGACGGTGGAAGATATGCTTCTTCTGACCTTAACGATCTTTACCGACGGGTAATTAACCGGGATAATCGATTGAAATATTTACTTGAGGTTTCAGCTCCTGAGGTTATTGTTCGGAACGAAAGAAGAATGTTGCAAGAAGCTGTTGATGCTTTGATTGACAATACCATGAGGAAAGGAACAACCACTCAAGCCACCACCGGAGGGAGAAGGCTTTTAAAGTCTCTGGCTGATATATTGAAAGGAAAACAGGGAAGATTTAGGCAAAATTTATTAGGCAAGAGAGTCGATTATTCTGGAAGATCAGTTATTGTTGTCGGGCCGGAGCTTAAACTCTATCAGGTGGGGATACCAAAGAAAATGGCTTTGGAACTCTTTAAGCCTTTTGTTATTCAGAAGATTTTAGAGAAAGAATTAGCTTATAATATCCGAGGAGCCTCTCGATTGATTGAGCAGGAAATTGATGAAGTTTGGGCGATGCTGGAAGAGGTGGTTAAAGATAAATTGGTTTTGCTTAATCGGGCCCCTACTTTGCACCGATTAGGGATTCAGGCCTTTCAACCTTTATTGATTGAAGGAGAGGCACTTAGAATTCATCCTTTAGTTTGCAAGGCATTCAACGCCGATTTTGATGGAGATCAGATGGCGGTTCACATTCTATTGTCTCAAGGTGCCCAGCAAGAAGCTCGACGATTAATCTTATCTACTGTCAATTTATTGAAATCAGCCACCGGTACTCCTATTGTTACCCCCACTCAAGACATCGTTCTTGGTTGTTTTTGGATTACAAAAATAGAAAAAGGGGCTCGAGGTGAAGGCAAAATATTCGGTTCTCAAAATGAAGCTATTTTGGCCTATGACACAAAGACCGTTGACCTAAGAGCAAGAATTAAAGTCAGATTAGGAAAGGAATTTATAGAAACTTCGGTAGGACGAATTCTTTTCAACATAACCCTACCTTCAGAGATTGCTTTTGTTAACGAAGAAGTAAACGGAAAACGGTTAGATAAAATAGTTAGCCTGATTATTGAAAAAATAGGATTGAAAGATTCTCATCCATATTTAGATAAGATTAAAACCTTAGGATTTGAGATTGCGACCCAAGCTGGAATTACTTGGGGAATGGATGATTTAATAGTGCCAAAAGAGAAGAAACAAATTATTAGCAAAGCTGAAGAGAATATAGAGAGAATTGATAAACACTATCAAAAAGGATTATTATCTCGGGAAGAAAAATCTTTTCAAGTAATTGAAACTTGGCAGAGAGCAAAATTGGAGATTGAGAAATTAGTGCCCAAAACCCTACCGCCCCTAGGTCCAGTTTCTCTAATTATTAATTCAGGGGCTAAAGGAAGCTGGGCTCAGCCAATCCAGATGACGGGAATGAAGGGTTTGGTTATTAATCCAATGGGTAAGATTCTTGAGCTTCCGGTAAAAAGTTCATATAAAGAGGGATTTGATATTTTGGAATACTTTATTTCAACCCATGGAGCAAGAAAGGGGACGGCTGATACCGCCCTAAGAACTGCAACGGCTGGATATTTAACCCGTCGTCTTATTGACGTTGCTCATGAAGTCATTATTACCGAAGAAGACTGCCGGGACGACAAAGGAATTACTGTTTTTAAAAAAGATGCAATTGAGCTTGGTCAGAACTTTCTTTTCAAGATTTTAGGGAGAATAAATCTTCAGGATATAAAAATAAAGGGAAAACACCCTAACATTAAGAAAGGGGAAATTATTAATTGGGAGAAAGCTCATTTTATTGATGATTCAGGAGTTGAAGAGGTAAGTGTTCGTTCTCCTTTGAGCTGCAAAACCCTATTGGGGGTTTGCGGACAATGCTATGGCTGGGATTTAGGTCAAAACCAAGAAGTTAAATTAGGAGAGGCAGTAGGCATTATTGCTGCTCAAGCAATTGGCGAACCAGGCACCCAATTAACGATGAGAACTTTTCATTTAGGAGGAGTGGTTGGCGAAGGAGATATTACTTTGGGTCTACCAAGAGTTGAAGAAGTTTTTGAAACCCGTTCCCCCGTGAGAAAAGCAATTGTTTCCACAATAGAAGGAGAGGTGGTAGAGATTACTCCGGAACGAATTATTAAAATAAGGAAGAAAGGCCAGAAAACCCCACACCAGAACCCCAAAGGAAAGCCTTCGGCTTCCTACGGGGCAGGCAAGTTCGGCGCGGGGCAGGTAGAAAAGAAACAGAAAAAATCAGTGGCAGAAATAGTTGAATATGAAATTCCTGCTCCAAATCCTATTTTAATTAACCCAGGCAATGAAGTGAAAATAGGCCAACAACTTTCCGAGGGCAGCATTGATCTAAAAGAGCTTTTTAAATTAACCAACCAAAGAGAAACCCAGAGATATATCGTTAAAGAAATTCAAAACATTTATGTTTCTCAAGGAGCAATTATTCATGATAAACATATTGAAGTAATAGTTAGACAAATGTTTTCCCGGGTTAGGATTAAAGACGAAGGAGACAGCGGTTTTTCGGCAGGAGAAGTTGTTGAGAAAGGATACCTGTTTGAGGAAAATCTAAGATTAAGAAAAGAGAACAAAAAACCTGCTACTTTTCAGCCTATTCTTTTGGGTATTTCAAAGGTTGCCTTAACCACAGATTCATTTTTGTCAGCTGCTTCCTTCCAGGAAACTTCCCGGGTTTTAATTAAAGCAGCTATTGAGGGCAAAAAAGATAGGTTAAGGGGTCTTAAAGAAAATGTAATTATCGGGAAACTTATTCCAGCCGGTACCGGTTTTCGAAAATAGCTGAAAACCCCGAAGGAATGTTTTCGACATCCTACGGGGCAGATGATATAATAGAAGCGTGAGAAGGAGAAAAGACAAAAAGAAATTTAAGAAAAACACAGAGAAAAGAAAAAATCATAACCCTCCAATTTTATATAAAAAGACTAAAGCTTGGATTACAGGAATTTTAATGATTTTGGTGGGGGTAATTTCTTTCTTGAGTTTTTTTAATCAAGCCGGGATAGCTGGAAGGGTATTTTTTGACGGATTTAGCTTTCTGATTGGAAAAAGTATCTTTTTAATCCCACCCCTTTTCTTGTTGGGTGGGATTTTGTTTTTAAAAAAGAGCCGGCAGAGAATCTATCTACCGATATTGTTGGGAATTTTTATTCTAATATTAGGAACTTCAGGCATGATATCGATTTTTCAATTGGTCCAGACAAAGGGGATAGCAGACGGAATTAATCAATTAATCATAAAAGAAGGGGGAATAATGGGTTTTCTAATGGCTTTGCCGCTAGAAAAAACCTTTGGGGTAGAAGTAACTTTCATTATAAATTTAGCAGTAATCATTATTGGCGGTTTAATCTTGATTCAATTTTTGCTGCCAGAAAAAGACAAAATAGTCTTCGAAAAAGAACCTTCTTTTTTATCTATTCGGAAAATTTTAACTCCTAAATTTAAGATAAAAGAAATACCTCCCCTGGCTGGGACTTCGACCTCTTTTCCGGAAGAAAAAAGAAAGACCCCGGAAATTCTTGTTCAATCTCAAACTCCAGAAAATCTCTTAGCCAAAGATCTGAAAGTTAAACCGATCGAAGAAAAGAATAAGATTATTTATCAAAGGCCTCCCCTAGACCTTTTGGAGTCTGACCATGGAAAGCCTAGCCCCGGAGACATTAAATCCAACTCAGTCGTTATTAAAAAGACTCTTCAAAATTTTGGTATTCAGGTTGAAATGTCAGAAGTCAATATTGGCCCGACCGTAACTCAGTATACTTTTAAACCAGCTGAAGGAGTGAAACTTTCTCGAATCACGGCCTTAAATAATGATCTATCCTTAGCCTTAGCTTCTCATCCAATCAGAATAGAGGCTCCCATTCCTGGCCGGTCTTTAGTGGGGATTGAAGTGCCCAACAAAGTAAGGGCTCAGGTTAGGCTGAGACATTTAATTGCTCATCCAAGTTTTCAGAATTCACCCGCCAATCTTCTTTTGTCCTTAGGCAGAGACGTCGCCGGCAATCCTGTTTTTGCTGATTTGGCTCGGATGCCTCATTTATTAGTCGCTGGTTCTACGGGTACGGGCAAGACCATTTGTCTTAATAATTTAATTTCGAGTCTTTTATATCGTAATCCTCCAGAAACCTTAAGATTTATTTTAGTTGATCCAAAAAGAGTAGAGTTTCCTGTCTATAATCAACTTCCTCATCTTTTAACTCCGGTAATTTTTAATGTCAATCAAACTATTAATGCTTTAAAGTGGTTGACTAGTGAAATGGAGAGGAGGTTTGATGTTTTATCTGAGGCTAGAACTCGAGATATTGCTGTCTATAATGAAATGATGGGACGGGAAGGTCAGACTATGCCTTATATTGTTTTAATTATTGATGAATTGGCTGACTTGATGGCGGCTCGTGGTCGAGACATTGAGGCAGGAGTTGTCAGAATAGCCCAAATGGCCAGAGCAGTAGGTATTCATTTGATAGTTGCAACCCAGCGGCCATCAGTTGAAGTAATTACCGGGCTGATTAAAGCAAATATTACTTCTCGGATTACTTTTCAGGTAGCTTCTCAAGTTGATTCGAGAACAATTCTAGATATGGCCGGAGCCGAAAAGTTATTGGGAGCAGGAGATATGCTTTATATTTCTTCCGATGTTTCTAAACCAAAAAGAATTCAGGCAGCTTATATCTCAGAAAAAGAAGTCAAAAGAGTGACTAATTGGATCAAGAAAGCAGAGAAACCAAAAGGAGAAATAGTAGAAGATCTAAGCGAAAGCCTGGAAAAGACATTAACCTTACCAGGGGAAACAACAGAGACCTTTTCTGAGGAAGGAGAAGACCCTCTCTTTGAAGAAGCAAAAAAAGTAGTTATTGAAGCCAAAAAGGCGTCAGCTTCCCTGCTACAACGAAGATTAAGGGTAGGATATGCTCGGGCAGCCAGATTAATTGATATGATGGAGGAAAAAGGGATTGTTGGCCCGGGAGAAGGGGCAAAGCCAAGAGAGGTTTACATTGAGACCGAAGAGGAAGAGCGTTCGGAAATGTGACCTTGTATGTTCGTATCTATTTATAATCAACCCTGCGGGAGACTTGTTCGGGTAGAGCCCCATCAAAGAGACACAATAATTTTCCCCAGCGAGGAAAATTTTGTTCATCTCTCGGCCTCGCTCTTTCGCTTCGCCAGATACAGCACTGTATCTGGCTTCGTTCGAACCATGCCCGCTCGGCCTCCGAGGTGCTCTTTGAGGGGCTTACCCTTACTCCAGAATGATTAGGGGGAAAAGGAAAGACTCCCCGAAGCTAGAGAGCCTTGAATGCGAGGAGCAAGCGAGTGCCTCAGTGGCAAAAGCAATAGCTTTTATTGTCGAATGGGTGGCAGAAACGGTAATTCACTTAATAACAAAACCTCATTGACTATTATTTCAAAATGTTTATCATAAAATAAAATGGCAAAACAAAAAAAAGAACAAAAAATTGAAAAGGATAAGATTCAGGAGGCAATTGAGGAAATCAAACAACGCTTTGGTGAAGGGGCAATTATGACATTGAAAGAAGTAAGAGCAGTTGATGTGGACGTTATTCCAACAGGCTCCATTTCTTTAGATTTAGCTTTGGGGGTAGGAGGCGTTCCTCGGGGAAGAGTAATTGAAATTTTTGGACCCGAAATGTCTGGCAAAACTACATTATCCCTTCACATTTTGACCGAAACTCAAAAAAAAGGAGGAGTAGGGGCTTTTATTGATGCAGAGCACGCTTTGGATCCTGACTATGCCAAGAGAATTGGAGTGAATGTTGATGACCTTTTAATTTCTCAGCCAGACTCTGGCGAACAAGCCTTGCAAATTGTGGAGACCCTGGTTAGGTCAAATCAGGTTGACACGATTGTTATTGATTCGGTTGCCGCTCTTACTCCTAAAACTGAAATTGCGGGCGAAATGGGGGAATTTCAAATTGGACTTCAGGCAAGATTAATGAGTCAGGCTTTGAGAAAGTTATCTGGTATTGTTGCAAAGGCAAAAACAGTAGTGATATTTTTGAACCAGACCCGAATGAAAATTGGAGTTCGTTTCGGGAATCCTGAGACTACCTCCGGAGGGTTGGCTCTTAAATTTTACGCTTCAGTTAGGCTTGATTTAAGAAGAATAGCCCAGATTAAACACGGAGATGAAATTATCGGATCGCGTATTAAGGCAAAAGTAGTTAAAAACAAAGTGGCTGCGCCCTTTAGGGTTGCTGAATTCGATATTTATTATAATGAAGGAATTTCTTATTTTGGCGATATTGTACAGAGTGGTTTAAACCAAGAGCTGATCAAAAGATCCGGAAGTTGGTTTCAGTATGAAAATACAAGACTTGGCCAGGGGATGGAGGGAGCAAAGAAATACTTAAAAGAAAACCCTGAATTGGCCGAGAAAATAAGAAAAGCAATATCAGAAAAAGCTCAGAGGAACTCTGGCTTATAATCCAACAGGATAATAAAAACGGCCAATGATCTTTTGGCCGTTTTTAGTTTGTGGGTTTAGAGAATAATTTTGATATATAGATAGTAAGACTATTTTGTGGTATATGGAAGCAACCCAAAATGGCGTGCTCTTTTTATGGCTTTTGCGAGCTTCCTTTGATGCAAGGAACAAACTCTGGTCCTTTTTTTGGCTCTGATTTTGGCCAGACCGGAGGTAAATTTCCCCAAAGTTCTAATATCTTTAAAGTCAATTTCTTGAAAGTTGTGTTTACAAAAATAACAGTTACCGTCCATTGCTAAATTGCTAAATTGCTACATTGCTACATTGAAAAATCAGTTTGACAATTCAACAATGTAGCAGTGCAACAATTTAGAAAGGTATATCTTTTATATTGATTTCTTCTTCTGGCTTTTCTTCAATTTCTGATTTTTCTTCAATTATCGGAATATCTTCCTGAGGGGCCTCTTTTTCTTTTGGCGAAGGAGGAGTTTTTCCCGCTGCCCTTGGACCTAGCTGCATGATTTGACCGACGACTTCTGTTCTAAAACGACGATTACCAGAAGAGTCTTGCCAAGACTTTGTTTCTAGTCTTCCTTCAATTAAAACCAGAGACCCCTTGGTTAAAAATTGAGACGCAATTTCGGCTAGTCTTCGCCAGAGAACGATATTATGATATTCGGTTTTCTCTTTTTTTTGGCCAGAATCTTTCTCGGTCCAAATCCTATTAGTTGCTAATCTAAAAGTACAAACCGACTGACCGGCTGGCGTAGATCTCATCTCCGGGTCGGTGGCTACCCGACCCACAAGAACGACTTTATTGAAATTCATAGACCACGGATAATATCACGAATTTTCCTACTAATTTTCACAACTAAATTATTAGTGAGTATTCGTGGTAAAGTAGTGTTTATTAGTGGTTATTATTCACCCAATATTTCTTCTAATTTCTTCTCAATTTCTTTTAAATCAACTTTTTTTGGAGGCGGTTTAACGTCTTTTGCCTTGGAAATTATAGATAAAGGCCCGTAGATTTTGGTTTTCTCTGGTATTTTTTTGGCCAGAATAACGTAACGAAGGATTTGGCTTTCAGAAGTAAGTTTTACTTTTAGTTTTTCTATCTTCTGAGGATCAAAATAGAAACTTAAAACATTTAAATAAGCTTGACTCTCTTTTTTTATTGGTGAAGCTAATTTCTTTTTGACTATTTTTGCTTGAGCTAAAGAGTTTTCAACTAAAGTTCCTTCGTTTTCTTTGATAAAGGAGAATATTTTTTCTGAAAAATTTTTAAGCTCTTCTTCGTTTAAATTTGAAGAAAGAAAATAAGTAAGTTCGTATAATTTCATACCATTGATTAATCACTAATTTTTTCACTGATATTCGCTAATGATTTGATTTATCGGTGATAATTAGTGATTTTAATTCGTGATTCTATTAGTGGTTATATTTTGAATTCTATTACATCTTTGTCTTGAACAAGATAATCTTTTCCGGCCGTTTTTATTTGTCCCAATTCTTTGGCTTTTTGCCATGACTTTATTTTGAACAGCACTTTCCATTCAGCAACTTCGGCTCGGATAAATTTCTTGGCAAAATCAGAATGAACAAGTTCTGCCGCTTTCAAAACCGTATCTCCCTTTTTCAGCGTCCAAGCTCGAACTTCTTTTCCGCCAGCTACCGTGTAGAAAGTAATTAACTCAAGGGTATTGTAACAGGTAAGGATTAACTGGTCAACTCCGGATTTCAGCTCTAATTCTTTGGCTTCTGATTCTGATAATTCAGAAATTTCTTCCTCGGTTTTTAAATCAATCGCTAAGTGAGGTAATAAATTTTGAATGCTTTTTTCTTTATAATTTTCGTCAATATTTAAGATATAGACAATTGGTTTTAAGGTTAGAAACTGGAATTCTCCGATTTCTTTTTTCTCTTCTTTTGACAGGGAAAGAGTTGAAATTAATTTTCCTTGAGAAAGGGGTTGCTGGATTCTCCGGAATAGTTCCCCTCTTTTTAAAATTTTTTTGTCCCCAAATTTAAGGTCTTTTTCTATCTTTTTTAATAAGTTTTCTACAGTTTCTAAATCTTTCATTAGAAGTTCAGTCCCGATTGTTTCTATGTCTTCTTGAGGATTAATTTCTCCTTCAACATGCTCAACTTCTTCTCCTTTAAAATCTCTGACCACTTCTAGAATTAAGTCGCAGTTTCTGATATGTGAAAGGAATTGATTACCCAACCCCTCTCCCTTATGAGCCCCCCTGACTAAACCCGCAATATCAATAAAGTCAATAATGGTAGGAGTAATTTTTTCTGGTTTTATTACTTCGGCAATTTTTTTTAATCTTTCATCGGGAACAGCCACTACTCCCACATTAGGATCTATGGTGGTGAAAGGGTAAGAGGCAATATCAACCTGTTTTTTAGTTAAGGCCTTAAATAGAGTTGACTTGCCAACATTTGGTAATCCAACAATACCTACTGAAAAACTCATACAGTTATGTTACCCCGTTAGAAGTTCTCTGTCATTTTTTTTGATGATTTTATCCTCGCAAAACTTCTGACGGGGTGTTATAATAAAAAAAACATGAAAATTAATCCTTATATATTTCGTGGATATGATCTGCGGGGTATAGTTAATAAAGATTTAAATTCGGAAATCGTTGAACACATCGGAAAAGCGTATGGCGCTTTCTTGCAGCGGCGCGGTATTAAAAAAGGAGTGATAAGTTATGATTCAAGAGCCACAAGTCCTCAATATAGCGAAGCCATCATTAAGGGTTTAAATTGGGCTGGTATTGATATAGTCGATATAGGCATGAATCTTATCGGGACTTTTTATTGGTCACAATACTATTTAGATTGCAAAGGCGGGGTTTACGTTACTGCTTCGCACAATCCGGCTGAATATAATGGTTTTAAATTAGCTATTGATTTTTCTGAAACTTTGGTTAGTGAGAGTATTCAAGAGTTAAGACGAATAGTTGAGAATGAAGATTACAAGCAAGCTGATACACCGGGTAAAGCCGAAAAACAGGATATTCGCCAGGCATATTTTGCTGACTTACTAAAAAGATTACCCATTAGTAAAGAATTTAAAGTTATTGTTGACCCAAGCTGTTCAACGGCCGGGGTAATTGCCCCAGATTTACTGAGACGAACAGGATGCAAGGTAGTAGAAAGTAATTGCGAACTAGATTCCTCTTTCCCTTTAGGCGCGCCAGATCCAACTGGACTTACTGTTGCCCAACGCTTGAGAGAACGAGTGTTGCAGGAAAAAGGAGATATCGGTTTTTCATATGATGCTGATGGTGATCGAATTGGAATAGTTGACGACAAAGGAAATATTATCTGGAATGATGTGCTGGTGGCACTTTTTGCGATTGATGTTTTGAATGATTACCCTGGAGCAACGATAATGTATAATACGCTTTGTTCAAAAGTTGTTGAGGAGACAATTTTAAATCATGGCGGCAAGCCCTTTATGTGGCGGACTGGCCATTCATTTTTAAAGAAAAAAAATCAAGAAATTAAGGCAGCATTTATTGGAGAACTTTCAGGACACTTCTTCTTTTCCGCTGATTTTTATAATCATGATGATGGACTTTATTCAACTTTGCGTTTGCTAAAATATCTGGCAAAAACTAATCAGTCGCTCTCGAATGCCATTGATTCACTTCCTAAATATATATCGAGTCCAGAAATAAAAATATATTGCGCCGATGAAAAGAAGGTCGCGCTGATGGAAAAAATTAGCCTGGTGCTTAAAAAAGATTTTCCAGAGGCTAAAGTTATTGATGATGAACGAGCCGGCGATGGAATCAGGCTTGATTTCACCAATGAAATGTTTGTCATTCGTTATTCCCAAAATGCCCCCTATCTTACAGTCAAATTTGAAGCAAAAACAGGAAATCGATATAATTATCTGAAAAACTATATTAACAAATTACTCCATAGTTACGAGGAAATAAACTGGAATTCAAAAATAAATTTAAACCTCAAGGCGCTTGAAGAATAAAGTTTCAAAATAGGTTCAAACAAAGCCCATTTTTTTTCTGACATTTTCCATAGTAGAGACAGCTAAAGCTTGGGCTTTTTTTGATCCTTGGTTAAGGACTTCTTTTACATAGACTTCTCTAGAGAGAAGCTCTTGCCTTTTTCTTCTAAAAGGCTCTAAAGAATTCACTAATAATCTTATCAAAGATTTTTTGAGTTCTGCATAGCCTTTATTTTTGAAATCTTTTTCTAATTGTTTAATCGGTTTTTCACTAAAAAGATGATAAACAGTTAGGAGATTAGAAATGCCTGGTTTTTTGATGGGGTCATATTTTATAACTTTTCCGGGATCAGTAACTGCTGCCATCACCTTCTTTTTAATTCCATCAGGTGTGTTGAATAGTCCGATGCATCCCCGAGGATCGTCGGTTTTGGACATTTTTTTCTTGGGGTTTTGCAAAGACATAATTTTTTCTCCAATTTTTGGCAATAGCGATTCAGGTTCTTTGAAAACTTTCCCAAATTTATTATTGAAACGACGGGCAATTTCTCGGGTTAGTTCAACGTGTTGTTTTTGATCTTTACCAACCGGAACTAAATCTGTTTGATAAAGAAGAATATCAGCTGCCATTAAGAGGGGATAGTTTAAGAGACCAGCATTAATATATTCTGGGTGTTTTTTTGCCTTTTCTTTAAATTGGGTTATTCTATTTAATTCTCCCAAAGGTGTAATTGTTCCCAACAGCCAAGCTAACTCGGTATGTTCTTTTATTTCCGACTGAACGAACAATATACATTTTTCTGGATTGAGACCCGCAGCTAAATAAACAATAGCTAAATCTTGAATGTTTTTTTGCAATTCTCCGGGCTTATAGGGCGTAGTCATAGCATGCAGATCAACAATACAAAAAACACACTCTGCTTTTTCCTGGAGTCCAATCCATTGTTTTATTGCTCCTAAATAATTTCCGATATGAAGTTCGCCGGTTGGCCTAATGCCACTAAATACCCGCATGTTTTTTCGCCCTCTCGGGCTCAGTCAAAATTGAATATTAAAGATAAAAAACAAATATGTAAAAACTGAAGAATTTTTACGTTTTGTTTGTTTTTATTTTTGGTTTTTTATTTTAGCAAAGCGTTTATACCTCTATAACAACGGGAAGAATCATGGGGCGTCTTTGTGTTTTTGTGTATAAGAATTGCCCGATTTTATTTCTGATTTCATCTTTTACATAAACCCAATTAACAGCCTTTCCAGATCCAGCCGTTTGATTGACAATAGCAATAACCTTTTTGCGCGTAGCAGCTAACAATTCTTTTGACTCTCTTAAATAAACAAAACCTCTTGAGATTATGTCTGGGGAACCTCGAACTTGGCCAGTTTGTCTATCAATTACAGCGACGATAACAAACATTCCATCTGTAGCTAGTGTTTGGCGGTCTCTAAGAACTACCTCTCCAACGTCTCCGACACCCAAACCATCAACCATAATATAATTTGAGGGGACAGTCTTTTTTGTGATAAAAGCCATTTGCTGATTTAAGTTAATAATCTGGCCATTTTCAGCTAGAATGATATTTCTTTCTGGAATTCCTTGAGATTTAGCTAGATTAGCGTTAGCAATCAACATAGATAACTGTCCATGAACTGGAAAAAAGAACCTTGGATTCATAATCCTGATCATTTGCTTTAATTCTTCTTGCTGGGCGTGACCGCCGGCATGGATATCCATCATTTGGTAATGAAAGACTTCGGCTTTTTGACGATAAAGTCCATCTTTTAAGATTTGGACCGTTCTCTCGTTTCCGGGAATAACCGACGAAGAAAAGATAACAGAATCTCCTTTTTTCAGGCGCAAGATGGGATGTTCTTTGTTGGCAATTCTCATCAAAACTGCCTGTCCTTCGCCCTGGGCTCCGGTGCAGATAATGGTTATTTTGGAATCAGGCCATTTTATTAAATCTTTAGTCTTCATTAAAGTTCCTTTTTTTGCTTTAAAATAACCTAAGTTTCGGGAGATCTCAATATTTGTTTTCATTGAATAACCCTCGACCGCTACTTTTCTTCCGTATTTTTCAGACAAAGACA
The DNA here is from genome assembly GCA_011050465.1 of Candidatus Nealsonbacteria bacterium. Lineage (NCBI taxonomy): Bacteria > Candidatus Nealsoniibacteriota > Candidatus Nealsoniibacteriota bacterium. The sequence goes on from DRFQ01000010.1 coordinate 60,860, forward strand.
CTATTTGCTGGATTCTATTAATAAGAGAGGCAAAAGTAGCAGCAATGATTCTGCCTTTTGCTTCTTTAAATATTTCATCTAAATTTTTTAAAATTAGACTTTCAGAAAGAGAATGACCTTTTTCCTCGGCCCCCGTTGAATCAGACATTAGAAGCAAGATTTTTCGAGAACTCAATCTATGTAATTTTCTAAAATCGGTCGGCAAGTCATTAACTGGGGTAGAGTCAAATTTAAAATCAGAGGTATGCAAAAGATTTCCAATAGGGGTTTGGATAAAAAGACCCAAGTTGTCGGGAATATTATGATTTTGGCGGAAAAATTCCACCCCAAAAGGGCCAAGTTTTATTCTTGAGCCGTTTTTGACAGTTTGGATTTCCAGCTTTTTTCGAATCGGGAAATCTTGTTGTCTTTTCAAGATAATTCCTCGTGCCAAAGGAGAGGCGAAAAGAGGCGGATAACCCAACTTTTCTATTAAATAAGGAACCGCCCCGATATGATCGTAGTGACCATGGGTGAACACTACCCCTAAAATATTTTTTTCTTTTCCTTTCAAATAAGAGATATTCGGTATAATATAATCGACTCCTGGCATATCTTCTTCTGGCATTCGAAAACCCATATCAATAATTAAAATCTTTCCTTGCCATTCCAGAACTATCATATTCCGGCCAACCTCGCTTAATCCTCCCAGGGGGATTATTATAAGATTTGATTGTTTAAATGTTTTTTTCATAGTTAAAATGATACTGATAAGAATCCGGCACTGAAGCGAAGCCCAGAACCAGAGCAGAACTCGGTTTTGGGCTGTCCCGAACTTCGTTCTGGTTCGGGGCTCGGTGCTGGATTGGTCCTGCACCGAACGAAGTTTTGGTGCGGGAGATTTGCACTCTTTTATTTCTATTATGGGCAGGGAGGGGGTCGAACCCTCAAGCCTTTCGGCATACGACCCTGAACCGTACGTGTTTACCAGTTTCACCACCTGCCCCTACAAAATAGGTTTATTTATTCCGCCATGCCCGTCTATTTCAGACCCCGCACTAAATTTCGCAAACTGATTTTGAAGGTAGCCCGCTTCCCCGAACTATTCCTCGCTTCGCTCGTAAAGTACGGGGCATAGCGTCCAAAAGAGAAGGATGAGGCTACCTGCCCCGTATAATCCCGAAGGGATTTATATGGGGTTCGCCACACGCGGGCTACAGAATGTTAAAAATAAAATTCTATATTTAATTATTCATTCCGCGGCGAAATTAGTGCGGGGCAAGGAAATCCAAATTTTTTGGCATTTTCTTTAAAGATTTTTTAAATCGTAACTTCGGCACTTTCTTGTAATTTTTATTTTTTATCCAACCAGACCTTGTATAGTAATAACAAGCTCCCTGCCTTTTTTCGAATAGATTATAAGAATTTTTACATTTTTTAGAAATCCAGTTAGCAATTTTTAATTCTTCTTTAGAAGCATTAATAGTTATATGGCCATAATAAGGAGGAACGATAACAATAGCACCGATTTTAGCTCTAACAGCGTAAACATCTTCAATTGTCTTATTTCTATATTTCTGAAACAGAAAAATCGCTTTTCCTTTCAATACTTTGTAAACTTCCTGAAAGGTTTTAAGATGTTCGTGTCCTTTTGTTTTGGGGAATTCTTTTCCCAGCATTTTAGTTTTTATTTCTGTGATATCATACCTTAATTCACCTTTTGTTTTAATGCCCCGATACATATAATAAATCTCAAAATTGGCAGTTTTTTTTAGCCATTCTTGATCGTAGACCACTCTCTTCATGTCGTTTAAGAAACGGATTTCTGGTTTTTTTCTTATTTCCATGACCTTTTAGTTTTAATGTACCAATTTTCAATGTCGATAAATCTTTTCGAGGGATCAGCCACTATTTTTGTTTTTATTCCTTTAATCTCTTCAGAAACCAGATAGAGATAGTCCGGAGAATATAAAAATACAGCCGGAGCATCTTTAATTATAATATCTTGGAAAATGCGATATTTTTCTAATCTTTCTTTTTCATCCAAAATTTGTCGAGCCTCTTCAAGAAGTTTATCAGCCTCTTTGTTGCCATAAAGGGAAAGATTTAACCCTGGCTCTCTTTTTTGAGTAGAATGCCAGAAAGGGTAGGGATCTGGGATTAGACCCATTATTTTTCCAAAAAGAAGACTTTCGTAATCTCGAGGGTTCCAGAAATCTTGCTCCAGACTTAAGAGAGAAACTTTCTTAACCTCCAATTGTACCCCCAGAGCCTCCCATTGTTTTTTGATTAAATCAGCCGCTTGGCTGAGTTCTTCTTGGTCAATCGTTACTAAAGAGATTTTTAGTGGCAAAACTTTTTTGGGAGCATCGACACAAACTTCATTTAATTTAGCTCGAGTTGTTTTACTGACAATTCCTGTTCCTTGTGCAAATCCCCAGGGTTCTAAAATATCTTCAGAATATTTCTCTTGAAACCTAATGACCGCTTTTTGGGTTTTTTCGCCAAAGTAACCAGTTATTTCTCCTTCTGGATAAACTTGCGGATCTTTACTAAGACAACTTTGGAGATTTCTAACATCTTCGTCTTGGCTTCCTTTTTTAAGGTCTTTCTTAAATAAAATTTCCACTGCTTCTTGGATAATTTTCTCTCTTTTTCCGTCCCCATCTTCGTCCCGCCAGCCAGCTTGTTGTAAAATCTCTTTTCCTTTTTCTAAGTCAAACTGATAACCATCGGGAGCCGAGATGTTATAGATTCCCGGCACAAAAGGAGACTCTACTATTTTACCGTAACCCAAAAGAATTTCTTCCAGAAGAGCTTTTTTATTTATTCCATAGTTCAAAGCCTTCCTTACTGATTTTTCTGCCAAAATTTCAGACTTCTCTGGATTGAAAGAAATATCAAAATAGCGAGGGAAAGAAAAATTATAAACCTTAAAACCTTCACTTTTTATAGTTTTAAGATTTTTTGGAGAAACGTAATCCAGGCCTTTAATTTCTCCTCTTTGAAGGGCTTTAATTGAGTCCTGCTTATTTTCAAAAAAATGAAACGAGATTTCTGTTAGGTAGGGTTTTTTCCCAAAATAATTAGAATTCTTAACAAGAGTTAGGGAAGTGATATAGCCCGTTCTGTCATTTTTTTTCAAGTCTTTAAGCCTGAAAGGGCCTGTTCCAATTGGTTTAAAATTATAAATAGCCAAGGGGAAATTTTCAGAAGAGATATCTTGCCAGATGTGTTTTGGTAAAATTTTAAAGGTTAAGGTTTCTAAAAAAGGAGCATAGGGGTTCTTTAATTTAAATCTAACCTTGAAGTTATTTATTTTCTCTACTTCTACTCCGAATAAAGAAACCCTCAGTTGTTTGCTGTTATAATCTGGATCTTGGATTATTTTGACTGTAAAAACTACATCATCGGCTGAAAAGATCTCGCCATCATGCCAGTAAACATTTTCTAACAGATCAAATTCATATACTTTACCGTTTTCTTTAATGTTAGGGTATTCTTTGGCCAAATCCGGTACGATATCTCCGTCAGAATTATATTTCATTAAACCCGAGAAGATGAGTTCAGTTAAATCTCGATCAACATCATTGGCCGGGGCATAAATTGGATTAATGAATCTTGGTTGGCCAATTAATCCCTCACTATAGCTTCCTCCCGAAGTCGGCCGGAATTCAGTATTTTGAAAATAGAAGCTTAAGCCGAGAAAAATACCAGACCCTATAAACAAAAAACAAAAAAGAAAGAAAGCTATCTTTTCTCTCCTTTTTAGAATTTTAAAAAATTGCTTTAATTGAAAAAAAGCTGGGAATTTTCGTCCTTTTGAAAATTTTAAAGTAGCTTTTAGATTTTTGAGATTCAAATTAAAAAAAAGAGAAAATTTTCTTTGACAAACTGATATTATTAAACTTTAAGCAAGGATCAACCTCGAAAGGGCCAGAATGATAAAGAGGGCTCCAGTGATTATTGTTACCCAAAGAAGTTTTTTCTGAATACCTCTCCTGGTGCCATAAAATGCTCCTTCTCCCCCTCCCCCTCCGCCGCTACCGAAAATTGAACCCAAAGCCGTTCCTCTTTGTTGGAGTAAAATAAAAATAACCAAACAAATACTAACTATAATTTGTAATAAGAGTAGAATTTCTTTCATTTAAGATAATGTTGAGTTTAAGATTATTTTAAGAAAGATTTTTTAGGCTTAGGAAATAAAATTGAAACAACAAACCCAAGCCCCCAAATAACAAGGGTTGTCCAGAGAAGAGGTATAATTAACGGAATGGTCAGTTCAAAAAAAATAAGATCCACTGTCCAGATAATCAGCATATTAATAATTAAACTAAAAAGCCCGAAAGTCAACAGCCTTAGCGGAAGAGTTATAAAATTCAGAATCGGTTTTAAAAAGAAATTTAAGAGCCCAAGAATTAGTCCGGCTAAAAGGAGGTATTTATTCTCTCCGACAAATTCCACCCTTGGAATAAACTGAATGACCAGCCAAAGTCCTAAAATTCCGGAAACAATCTGTAAAATTAACTCTCTCATTATTTAAATATATCAAAATTTAGGTTTAAAGTCAATTTCGTCGCTCCGATCCTTAGACACCTTCGGTTTCTAACGGTCGCCTTTAGCGACCTGTTTTTCCACCACGAGAGGAAACACCAATGCGTTTCCCCCGATCCCTCCTCTGGGAATTGCCAAACGCAATTTCTCTTAATTTTCTATGATAAGCAAGAGCAAAACGGTGGGCTTCGTCGCGGAGTTGCAAAATTAAATTAAAGATTTCTCGAGGAAGACTTTTTAATAAAATCGGCTTCCCCACACCAGCCTTCGTCCCGAGGTCCTCGGCTGAGCTCGGTCGAATGCCCTCAGGCCGAGGGGAAATTTTGTTCAGGTCTCGGACTGGTCCGGCCCCGTGCCCCGAACCAGAAACTTTGTTTCGGTTCAGGACTGGTCCAGCACCGAGCTTCGCTCTGGTGCTGGGCTCGGCTCTGGTGCTGGGTTTCCGATTTTCTACAAATAGCTCGTTTTTTTTCTTCGCAAGAGCAATAACAGGAATTGCTAATTGTTGATTGCTAATCGTTGATTGAACAGCATTTAATTGGGCCTTGCCACCGTCAATTAGAATTAAATCTGGAAAGCCCCACTCAGAGTGTTTTAATCTTCGTTTAATGATTTCTTTTATCATCGCAATATCATTTGGTTTGTCTGTAATTCTAATCTTAAATTTTCGATAACAATTTTTATCGGGTTGACCATTAATAAAAGTTACCATTGAACCGGTGGCTAGTTTACCCTGAATATTAGAAATATCGTAAGCTTCGATCCGAGATATTTTTTTCTTTATTTTAAGGAGATTTTGAAGAACTTCTTGAATTTTTAGCCAGTTTTTCTCTAAACTTATCGAGATTAATTTCTTTTCCCTAAAGATTTTAGCGCGTCCTCCCAAATCCCGCCCTCTCTGGAGAGAGAGCGGGACTAGGTGGGTATGAGCAAAAACTCTTTCTATGGCGTTAATTTGGTCTCTAATTCTGGCTGCTATTTCAAAGTTTTTTAAGGCAGAAGCATTTTTCATTTCTTTTTGCAATTTTTTTAAAACCAACTGTTTTCCTCCTTTCAAAACAGTGATTAGATTTTTAATATTTTTTTTATACTTTTTTAAATCAGGGTTGGGGCCGGGGCAGAGATTTAATTGACACCAAAGACATAAAGTTTCGGGGTGCCGTTTTACGGTGTAATAGGGGAAAATTTTTCTGAGGATTCTTAAAGTTATTTTAAGGGCAGAGCCCTCTACAAAAGGCCCGATGTAAATAGATTTTGGGCTTGTCCGCCCAGTCCCGCCTCTTTTGGAAAGGGGCGGGATTTTGGCGGGTTGGTGGGTTAAGAAAACTTGGGGGAAATATTCCCCAGTTATTCCCACAAAAAAATAGTTTTTGTCGTCCCGCCACAGAATATTATATTTTGGCTGATATTTTTTGATTAGTTTGGCTTCTAAAATCAAAGCCTCAATTTCTGAGCCTGTTTTCAAGTAACCAATCTTTCGGATTTTATTTATAAAAAGAGGACTCTTGAATCCTGGCCTAGAAAAATGATTTTTTACCCTTTTTCTGATATTTGAAGCCTTGCCAATGTATAAGAATCTGTCTTTAGTAGAACCTTGATTCTTTGCTTCGTTCGGAAATAAGAACCTTGACTTCGTCAAGGACCTTGAATACTTCATATTTAAAAATTCCCTATCTTTTTTTTCGCCTACGCTTGTTGCAAGCGAGCTTCGGCGGATCCGCCGTAGCTCCGACTTTGTCGGAGCAGAGGCGGAAAAAGCATAAACTCCGGGGCCTTTTGGCAGTTCCGAGATTTTATTTTTATCTAAAAATCTAAATTTTTTCATAATCTATTTATTGTAAAATATAACTTTTGATTTTTCAATTTAAATCAAAAAAGCCATCCAATATGAAAGTTTATATCCAGACGCTAAAGAATAAATTTTAAGGAGATCGATTTATTATGGAGGTGATATTGGGAACCCCCAACTTACAAACTGGGGTGTTAAATCCACCCCCGCGTTTCCGCTTAATAAATGAGCAAAAAGCTCTACTTTTTCAAGATCGGTTGCTGGTGGAGATTCAGTTAAAGTCGCAAAATCCCGAAAAGTTTGCCGAAAAGGTTCCCAACCAATGTCTTCCTTTAATAAATAGAGAAGCCCCGTATAAGCGTCGCCCGACATATTCTGCCAGTCAGTACGGCTAGAATCTATCCAAGGGAGTGCATAACCTTCTACAAAATATTGATACGAAAATTCTCCGATAGGGACATAGCCTACAGGGCCTTGATAAAATGTTGCGGTAGGGTAGGTATTAGAAAGCACATCAGCCACATAAGTTAACTTAAAATTTGCCCAGTGTTCAGAGTTTATGGGGCTACCTCCCGCGTAGTGTTGAGATAATGCGTCAAGATCGAAATCATGGCTTAATTCATGAATCGGACCGAAGCTTAAATCGTTTTGAGTATTGATTGCTTCAAGGGCATCAGGAACATAATCTCCAAGCCAGAGAATTGGATTTCCTGCGATCATGAGACCTCCGGCATAATTAACAATTTCCTGTATTAATATTTTGTCACCATTATAAGGAGTCTGTCCAGTAAGATTATGAAGAGCAAGGTAGGCGTCGTCAAGTTTCTGAAGCCAACTGTTTGGGTCTGTTAGTAATGAACGGTGCTCAGGCAAGAAGCATATAACCACATGTTGTCCCCCAAAAGGAGGGTCAAGCTTTTCAAATGACATATCATCAAAAAAGACAGTTCCCGTGACAAGCGACCAACTATATCCGATCCGAGCAGCAACAGTTACAGTGTCTGATGCTATAGAACAGAAAAACAAGCTTTCTTCTATCCAGTCTTGAGTCCCCCAGATTCCTGGCGAACGATTAAATGATAAATAAACGGAAAGGTTAGCTCCCGTGCTCCAGCCGCCGGGTGTATCAGATAAAACAACATTTTCAGTTTTTATCCACCCCTTAAATAGATAAGAGTTATAAGGCTCTACTGAAACATTCTGTATCCACATGGCATCGTTGGGGACTGATGAAGTAATTTTAGCCGAACCCACCCCACTTCTTACAGTAGATCCGTCTGAAATCCACTCAAAAGAAGAAGGTCCGTTTCCGCCCCACTGGTTTATTGTCCAACCAGTAGGCATGCCTCCTGAGCCACTTTCAAAACCAGGATTTGCTACAAGTGAAAGGGTCGCCTCTGTTACCGTTAAATTATAAGTTACTGTTCTGGTCAGGGCAGTAACAGTAATTGGAAAGGTGCCAGCAGGAGTGTCAGGAGAGGTCATAATGGTCATTGTTGAAGAACAGGTAGGATTGCAAGAGGTTGGAGAAAAGGAGATATCCACTGTTAGGTCAACCATTATTGGCTCAGCCGAGGCAGAAAAGCCAACAGATTCAGAAGTGCCCGAAATTAAGGTGATATCAATAGGGACGGAAACTGAGTTACCTTGAATTACTGAGGTAGGGGCAACGGAACTGACCGAAAGGTCAAAAAAGAAAGGGTGAATAATGGCCAAAGTGTAAATAGCAGTTTTAGTTAATGTTCCGCTAGCACCAGTGACGGTGATATCATAAGTTCCCTCAAGAGGGATACCATCAGCAAAGGCGTTAATAGTCATGGTCGAGGAACAGGGAGATTCACAACTAGTTGGGCTTAAAGAACCCGTAGTTCCTGGAGGAAGGTCGAAAGAGAAATCAACGGTTTGAGCAAAACCACCCATAGAATCAACAGTGACCGTAGTTGAGATTGAATCACCTTCAGTCACTGTGCCAGAATTTGGACCGACCGAGAGACTAAAGGCAGGAGTAATACAGCTTTCATCTGCTTGGCATTGCTGGCCAGAGGAACAGCCACAAGTACTACAATTATTTATTAAGATTCCATTTTGGCAATATAATGGTTGATTAGTTGAACATTGGTTGTAGGAAGTACCGTCTGCACATATTAGGGCAGTGCAGACACCTTCACTGCAAGCCTCATTTGATGTGCAATCATCATAAACACTCCAATCGTCCCATTGTAAGGAACCGTCGCAGTTCGCTGAAATTCCAGAACAGTATCTATCTTGATATTTTATTCCAACATCATCTCCAAGATCGCTTCCCCAAGGACAACCGTATTCTACATTAACATTATTTTGACATTGGTAAGTGGAAGGCCTAAAGGTATTTGTCGAAGTATCGCAACAAGACCCAGAAGTACATTGAAGAGTAGCAACGTTTATGGTTACCCTGTCCTCGGTGGTCAATCCGCCTCTTTCCACAATAACCTTAGCAGTGTAGGTTCCTTCTGATGGGTAATTGCAGACATCCGTATAAGAGCTAGTGAAAACATAATCTATTCTATTATTATAACCAGGCATAACATCTGTTCCCGCATCAGAACGGTCACAATAAAAAATATAATTAGCTGGCCCAGTATCTATTCCGGAAACTTGGGCAGTAAGCTCAATATCTAAAGGGGCATTGCCGGACGAAGGATCGACAGATAAAGAAACTGAGAAGGTAGGAGTAACACAGCTTTCATCTGCTTGGCATTGCTGACCAGCGGGACAGCCGCAAGAGCTACATTTGTCAATTAGGTTACCATTCTCGCAATATATTGGTTTTATTGAGGAGCATTCGCTATAAATTGTATTATCATCACATCTTTGTATGACCTCATATTCACACTTTGAATCTTTTGTTAAAGGATTAAGACACTTATCAATGGTTTCAGAGTTCTTATCATCACAATCTACGTCTGAACAACATTCATAATTTTTACATTGGCGATTTTCGACATATTTACAATAATCACATATTATTATTTGACAAGTATTACTATCACAGACTTCATTTTCTTTGCAATCATTGTGATCTAAGCATTTTATCGGCTCAGGTGGTTCTATCGGTTCTGACATTTGTTTTGCAAGGTAAAAATATAACCCTCCGGTTATTAAGCCAGCAACAACTATAACAAAAATTATACCGATTAAAAGTTGTCCTTGATTATGAAATCTAGATTTTTCCATTTCGGACTTTTTATATAAATTTCAATATAGATTCTGTGTCTTTTCATTGTTATGATATAATAAAATTGACTTAATGAAAAATAAGAGTATAGAAAATCAACAATTTTCTTCATTACCCCCTCAGCCTGAAATTTCTTCATTGCCGGGAATTGGTGATTTGTTCAGTAGAACCTGGCAGATTTATAAGGAAAGAATTTGGGTTTTTCTCGGGATAATGATTTTACCCGTTTTTATCAATCTCGGGATTGCTTTATTCTCGGGTGGCTTATTTATATCTGTATCAGAACCAGAGCGATTATCTCCATTATTGACAATCTGGCTACCAGTCATGCCCATTTTTGTTTTAACGGCTATTATTATTAACCTTTGGGCGCCTGTAGCCTTACTTTATGCCACCAAAGAAAGAGAAGAAAAAATCAGAATTAAAGAATCTTTTGTCAGGGGTTGGCATAAAATAATTTCTTATTCTTGGATTTCTTTTTTAATGGGAATAATTATTTTTTTTGGTTTTTTGCTTTTTATTATCCCTGGTATTATTTTTATTATTTGGTTTAGTTTGGCGACTTATGTTTTGGTTGCCGAAGATTTAACCGGAACAAAAGCTTTATCGAGAAGCAAACAATTGGTTAGCGGAAATTGGTGGAAGGTTTTCTGGCGATTTTCGGTAATTACCATAATTGCTATTGTTATTTCCCTCATTATTAATTTTATTAGCAGATTAGCGGGAATTCCTCGAGAGATTGATATTTTTTCCGTAATTATTTTACTGTTCTTTGTTCCTTTTGCTGTAACCTATACCTTTCTTATCTATGAAGACTTAAGAAAACTTAAAGAAAGCGTTCCTATTTAGATTTAGCCATTGCTCAATTATTGTTTAACGTCGGGTGTTCAACATGGGCGGCCCAGCTAAGCTGGGTCGCCTTATTGATTTTTCTGAAAACTTAGAGTATGATGTAAGACTCAATATGTCCCAAGATTTTATAAAAATCAGAGGAGCTCGAGTCCATAACCTAAAAAACATTGACGTCGATATTCCTAAAAATAAATTGGTGGTTATCACCGGTATTTCAGGTTCTGGCAAATCGTCTTTAGCATTTGATATCTTATATGCTGAAGGCCAAAGAAGATATGTTGAATCATTATCTGCTTATGCCAGGCAATTTTTGGGAATAATGCAAAAGCCTGATGTGGAAAAAATAGAAGGGATATCACCTGCCATTTCTATTGACCAAAGAAAATCAGCCCATAATCCTAGATCTACCGTTGGCACAATTACCGAAATTTATGATTATCTAAGACTATTGTTTGCTAGGGCCGGTAAACCCCACTGTCCAAAGTGTAAAAAATTAGTTGCCCGTCAAACCATTGATCAAATAGTTGAACAAATCCTGAAATTGTCTAAACCCAGCACCAGAGCGAAACCCAGCACCAGAGCCGAGCACGGTGCTGGACCAGCCCGAGACCCGAACAAAGCATCTGGTGCGGGGAAAACCGAAATTACTATTTTAGGCCCAATTATTCGCAGCCAGAAAGGCGAGCATCGAGGCTTAATAGAGGAAATTCAAAGAGGAGGATTTATTCGGGTGAGAATTGATGGTATCATTTACCGAACAGAGGAGGCCTTAGAAAAATCATTAGACAAAAAGAAGAAACATGATATTGAGGTGGTGGTAGATAGATTAATGATTGAGAAAAGTTTGGATAAATCTCGGTTGGTTGATTCATTAGAGACAGCCTTGAAATTAGGAAAGGGCATCGTAATAGTAAATCAGAAACTTTTCATTGCGAAGCAATTGCCCATTGTTCGCACACAGCAAGGAGCGGAACGATTGGTTCATAAATCTAAAAATCTGAAATCTAATGACTTAATTTTCAGCGAGCATTTCGCCTGTGAGGAATGCAGTGTTTCTTTGCCGGAATTGGAGCCCCGTCTTTTTTCTTTCAATTCTCCTTATGGAGCCTGTCCGGCCTGCCATGGATTGGGGGAAAAATTAGAAGTTGACCCAAAATTAGTTATCCCTAATCATAATTTAACAATTGCTGAAGGCGCTATTAGGCCCTGGATGAAGGCTTCTCATAAGATAGGGAGACAAAGTTATTTCTGGTGGAAATTATCTGATTTGGCAGAAAGGCTTAAATTTTCTTTAACAGATTCCGTTAAAAATTTACCTCAAGAAATCATTCAGATTATTCTATATGGCGATGAGGAGTTTGAGGGAGTGATTCCTTCGTTGGAACGAAGATATCGAGAAACTGAATCAGATTACACTCGGGAAGAGATTAAGCAATACATGATAGAAAAGAAATGTGAGCAGTGCCAGGGAAAAAGGTTGAAGCCGGAAGTTTTGGCAGTAACAGTCGCTGAAAAATCAATTAATCAAATAGTTGAGACAAGCATCGAGAGATTAAAAGTGTTTCTCAGCGGGTTGTTAAGCTCTAAGTCTCGTGCCTCAAAGCCTGACGAGATAAAAATCATCCAACCAATTATTAAGGAAATTATAAATAGATTACAATTTCTGATTGATGTTGGGCTTGGTTATTTGACCCTGAACCGTAAAGCTGGCACTTTAGCTGGAGGCGAGGAACAGAGAATAAGGCTAGCCACCCAAATTGGATCAAAGCTTACCGGGGTTTTGTATATTTTAGATGAACCATCGGTAGGCCTTCATTCCCGAGACCAGGACAGACTAATTAAAATATTGAAGAAATTAAGAGATACGGGCAATACCATTGTAGTTGTTGAACATGATCCCCGGACAATAAGGGCAGCTGACTGGATTATTGATGTTGGTCCTGGGGCCGGGAAACACGGGGGAAGAATTATCTTTAAAGGCACACCAAAAAAGCTGCTTGAAGCCCATACTTTGACGGGGGATTATATGTCCGGGAGGAAGAAAGTGAAAATAAGTCATGGTAGTCAAAAAAGCCATAAGAGTTTTACAGCTGCCACAGCTCCTATGGCTCAATATCTCATAATCAAAGGCGCGCAAGAGCATAACCTTAAGAATATTGATGTGAAGATTCCTCTTGGTAAATTTATTTGTATTACCGGAGTTTCAGGGTCTGGCAAGAGTTCTTTGATGAATGATGTTTTGGCCCGGGCTTTATTGAAAAAGTTTTATAGAGCCAAAGAAGAACCAGGCAAACACAAAGAAATCTCTGGAATTGAAAATTTAAATAAAGTAGTTTTAATTGACCAATCACCAATTGGCCGTACTCCCAGGTCAAATCCCGCAACTTATACGGGATCTTTCTTTTTCATTAGAGAGCTTTTTTCACAAAGTCGGGAGGCCAGGATTAAAGGATACTTACCCGGCCGATTTAGTTTTAACGTTAAAGGAGGAAGATGTGAAAATTGCGAGGGACAGGGTCAAATTAAGATTGAAATGTATTTTTTACCGGATGTATATATTCAATGTCAAGAATGTCAGGGGAAAAGATTCAATAAAGAAACCCTAACCATTGAATATAGGGGAAAGAATATTGCCGATGTCTTAAAAATGACAGTAGAAGGAGCTTTAGATTTTTTTAAAAATATTCCCGGACTTTATCTAAAACTCAAAACTTTGAATGATGTTGGTTTAAGCTATCTTCAACTAGGACAACCTGCCCCTTCTTTGTCGGGAGGAGAAGCTCAGAGAATTAAATTAGCTGCCGAACTCTCAAAAAAGGGGACCGGCAGAACTTTATATATTTTGGACGAACCAACAACTGGCCTTCATCCAGACGATATTAAAAAATTACTTTTCGTCTTGAAAGAGTTAGTTAATAAAAACAATACTGTTCTTTGTATTGAGCATAATTTAGATGTAATAAAAAATGCTGACTGGATTTTAGATTTAGGGCCAGAGGGAGGTGAACAAGGAGGATATATCGTGGCCGAAGGAGACCCAGCTAAAATTACAAATAATAGAAAAAGCCACACCGGAAGATATTTAAAGGCCGTACTTAATGCTTAACCCTTCACCTTTCGCTAAAGGTGAAGGGGCTGATCCCGTAGAGAAGTCCCGCACTGAAAGAACTTTAGTGCGGGACTGCGCCTCCTTCGTCGCTTGTTATTCGAAACCTGCCCCGTAGTGAGCCCCGCACCAGAACGAAGTTCGGTGCGGGACTAGTCCAGAACCGAGCTCTGCTCTGGTTCTGGGCTTGTTCTACTGCGAGGTTCTTCTACCGTGATTGACAAATTATTTAAAATAAATTAAGCTTTATAGAGTATTAATCTAAACTTTCAATAGTTAACAGTCCTTAAAAGATTTTTAATATTATTTATTATTTACTGTTCACTGCTGTCTGTTTATTAATTTATGAGAATCAAACCCTTATCAGACCATATTCTTATTGAGCCAACAGAGCGAAAAAAGAAAACAACAGAAGGAATTTTACTTCCTGAAACAGCAGAAAAAGATAAACCGGAACAAGGTAAAGTGATTGCCGTGGGTCCCGGAAAAAAAACTGATTCCGGCAAAGTTGTCCCTCTCAACGTTAAGCCGGGAGATATTGTTTTGTTTACACAATATAGTCCTAATGAAATAAAAGTCGACGATAAAGAATATTTAATTGCAAAAGAGGAGGATATTTTAGCAATCATTGAATAATTATGGCTAAACAAATAAAATACGACGAAAAAGCTCGAAAACAATTAAAAGAAGGCGTTGATAAATTATCAAACGCTGTTAAAGTTACCTTGGGTCCCAGAGGACGTAATGTTGTTTTAGATAAAGGATTTGGTAGCCCAACTATTACTAATGACGGAGTAACTATTGCCAAAGAGATTGAATTAGAAGATAAGATCGAAAACCTGGGAGCCGAAATTGCAAAAGAGGTGGCCGAAAAAACTAATGATGTAGTTGGAGACGGAACTACTACTGCCGTGATATTGATTCAAGCTATGGTAACAGAGGGTTTTAAGGCCATCGGTGTCGGATTTAACCCTATGGATATAAAAAAGGGAATAGAAGATAAAGTTAAGGCAATAGTAGGAACGCTCAAAAAAAGTTCGAAAGAAATCAAGACGAAAGAAGAAAGGGCCCAAGTGGCAACTATTTCTGCTGAAAACTCAGAAATAGGAAATTTGATTGCCGAAGTAATGGAAGAAGTTGGTCAAGACGGAGTAATTACAGTTGAAGAATCAAAAGCCTTTGGCCTTCAAAAGGAGATCGTAAAAGGACTTCGTTTCGACAGAGGATATATTTCTCCTTATATGATTACTAACCCCGAAAGAATGGAAGCAGTTTATGAAGATTCTTATATTTTAATAACCGACAAAAAGATCTCGGCTATTGCAGAAATTCTCCCGCTGTTAGAGAAACTTGCCAAAACTGGAAAAAAAGAGTTAGTGATTATTGCCGATGAAGTTGACGGAGAAGCATTGGCTACTTTGGTTGTAAACAAACTAAGAGGAGTGTTTAATACATTAGCCATAAAAGCTCCGGGATTCGGGGATAGGAGAAAAGAGATGCTGCAGGATATCGCGACAGTCACCGGAGCCCAGGTAATTTCTGAAGAGGTTGGTCTAAAATTAGAAAATATCGAGTTAGATATGCTGGGATCGGCCAGAAGAGTTATTGCTACCAAAGAGAATACTACGATTGTTGAGGGGAGGGGGAACAAAGAAAAAATTGACGCCAGGATCAACCAAATCAAAAAAGAACTCAAAATTATAGAATCTGACTTTGATAAAGATAAATTACAAGAAAGATTAGCTAAATTAGCTGGCGGTGTAGCGGTCATTAAGGTTGGAGCGGCTACCGAAATTGAACAGAAAGCAAAACAACACAAAATTGAAGATGCCCTGTCTGCGACAAGATCAGCGGTTGAAGAAGGAATTGTACCGGGTGGTGGAATAGCCCTAGCTATAGCTTCTGGAATATTAACAAAACTAATTATAAAAAAGAGCTTTGAAGAAAAACCTGTCGGTAAAGAATTGTCTGCACAGGAATTAAAAGGATATATGGTGGGTCAAGACATAGTGACAAGGGCTTGCCAGGCACCGTTAAGACAGATAATAAAGAATTCCGGCGCTGACGAAGTGATTATTTATAGAATCGCCGAGGAAAGAGCAAAGGCAGGAGAAAGAACGGGAGTCATGGACTGGGCCATAGGATATAATGCTACCACCGGAGAAATTGGCAATATGTTTAAAGCTGGAATTGTCGATCCGACCAAAGTAGTCAGATCAACACTTCAGAACGCAGCTTCGGCAGCGGCAATGTTATTAACTACAGAGTGCGTAGTTGCCGAACTGCCAGAAAAAGAGACAAAAATGCCTCCAGCTAATATGCCTTCAATGCCCGAAGGATATTAAGTTTCCTGATTATTTTACCCCGCCCCCGCTTAGCGGGATGGGCGGGGCTGCGTCCCCCACGCCAACCTTTGGTAGTGGGGCTTTTGTTTTGGGGCTTATTGGCCTGCCCAGCCGCACAATCAAGTTGTGCGGCTGGGTTTGTATTTGGAATATTTTGAGGTATAATATAATCAATGATAAGATTCGGTGGAAAACCTGTGGGGGATTCAGATCCTTCGAGTGAAAAATCAAAGATTGCAGAGGTCATTTCAATTACTGCTCATCAGTTAAGACATCCGATATCAGTGATAAAAAATTATCTCGAGGCTTTGGGTTCGGAAGATTTCGGAGAGTTGAACCCGAAACAGAAAGAATACATCGGAGATGCCCTCGAAAATGTTAAACGCATGACAGAAACAGTCAATCATCTTTTAGATATCTCCAGGGTTGAAGAAGGGAGATATGAACTTAAATTAGAGCCCATATCTTTAGTAGAAGTTACTGAATCTGTAGTTCGGGAATTGGGTTTTTGGGCCGAGGCTTCTAATTGTAAAATTGTATTTCAACAACCAAGAGAAATTTTACCGTCAGTTCTTACAGATCCTTTGAAGATTAAACAGGTAGTGGAAAATTTAATTACTAATGCTATCAAATATAAGAAAGCAGGACAGGAGATAGTAGAAATAACCTTAATGAAAAAAGGGAAAGAAATGGTTTTCTCTTGTAAAGATAATGGAATAGGTATTCCCAAAGAGGATTCCAAAAAGGTCTTCTCAAAATTTTATCGTTCAGAAGAAGCAATGGAAATAGATCCTACCGGTGCCGGGCTCGGACTTTATTTAAATCAGGCAATAGTTGAGGCTAGTGGAGGAAGAATCTGGTTTTCTAGAAATAGAGATTTTGGAATGACCTTTTCTTTTAGTCTTCCTATTTTTTCAGCCTCTGTCTTTATCACCAGAAAAACTTATTAGTTTGTTTGATTTCATTTCATTCAATTATGTCTCATAACAAACCAAAGTATTAATGGTTGAGGAAGACTCCGGCACCAGAACTCACTCCGTTCGTTCGGTGCGGGGCAAGAATAAGAACTATAATACTTTTGTCTCATTTACCCATGTCTAACCCAAAGCTAAAAATCTTAATGGTTGAGGAAGACCGATTTTTAAGAAAAATCTATCGGGATAAATTCTCTCGGCTAGGTTTTGAGTTTTTGGAAGCAACCAACGGAGAAGAAGGTTTAAATAAGGTTATTTACGAGAAACCCGATTTAGTCATATTAGACTTAATGTTGCCCAAGAAAAATGGTTTTGACGTTTTAATCGATATTAAAAATAACAAAAATACCCAAAAAATCCCGGTAATTATTCTTTCTAATCTTGGCCAAGAGTCTGATATAAAAAGAGGTTTCTCTTTGGGGGCTGCAAGCTATCTAGTGAAAACTGAAGTCAGTCTATCTGGGATAGTAGAAGAAGTGAAAGAACAAATAGCCAAAAATAGATAGTTTTCTGTTAGATGATAAAAATAACCGAACAATTTCTAAAAAAAATTTTAGTAAAACCAGATTTAATTTCAAAAAAGGATTTTAATTTAATCAAGAAAAAGGCCCTGGCAGAAAAAGAATCTTTAATTGAGGTGATTCTGGACCAGGGCCTAATTTCTGATGAACAATTTGGTCGTTTAGTCGCCGACGAAATTAAATTTTCTTTCGTTGATCTCAAAAAAATAAAAATTAAAAAAGAGATACTTAATATCATTCCTGAGATCATGGCTCGCCATCAAGAGATTATCGTTTTTGAGAGGACTAAAGAGGGTTTGAAAGTTGCTCTCACTAATCCTCAGAACTTAGAATTAAGAGAATTTATTGAGAAGAAAACCGGAGAAAAGGTTTTGCCTTATTATACAACCAAAAAAAATATTCAAGAAACTTTAAAATATTACAAGAAAGAAATTCAAGAAATTTTTAATGAACTAATAGATAAAGCCTTAAAAGAATCGAAAAAAACCACCAAGGCCGAACCATTGCCTATAATTAGAATGGCCGATCTGATTTTAAATTATGGTTATGAAAATCGGGCTTCCGATATTCACTTCGAACCCTATAAGAAAAAGGCTATTTTAAGATATCGTATTGACGGGGTTTTGTACGATGTTTTAACTGTATCAAAAATTATCCACGGTTTTTTAGTATCTAGAATTAAAATTATTTCTAAACTTCGCACTGATATTCATGAGGCCGCCCAAGACGGCCATTTTTCATTTTCTGTTCCCCAAGAAAAAGTTGATGTCAGAGTTTCTATTGTTCCAATTGAAGAAGGAGAAAAAGTGGTTTTAAGACTTTTATCAGAAAGAGCTCGGAGATTCGAACTGGAGGGCTTGGGAGTGGAACAGAGAGAAATAGGAATTATCAAGAAAAATATTAAAAAATCTTGGGGAATGGTTTTAGTTTCTGGTCCGACCGGATGTGGAAAAACCACAACTTTATATGCCATTTTAAAAATTTTAAACACTCGCAAGGTTAACATTTGTACTATTGAAGATCCTATTGAATATGATATTGAAGGCGTTAATCAAATTCAGGTTAATTTCAAGACAGGCCTCACTTTCTCTAAGGGTCTAAGGGCAATAATGCGTCAGGACCCAAATATTATTATGGTTGGCGAGATTAGAGACCAAGAGACCGTCAAATTGGCAGTAAATGCGGCAATGACAGGTCATTTAGTTTTATCTACTTTTCATGCAACAGATGCAGCTACCACCTTACTCCGGCTTTTAGAGATGGGAACTGAACCGTTTTTAATTTCTACAACTCTAAATTTAATTATTGCCCAGAGACTGGTCAGGAAAATCTGTTCTAAATGTATTGAAAGTTACGAAATTTCCTTTGAAGAAGTATCTCAATTATTGGGCAGACATCTTGCCTCAAAATTTCCAAAAACAAGAGGAAAAAAAATTCGCCTTTTTCGAGGACAAGGATGTTCTCTCTGTCAAAACACAGGATACCTTGGCAGAACAGGCATTTACGAGGTTTTAGAAATGAAAGAACCAATTAAAAAGTTGATCATAGAAAGAGCTACCGCAGATCAACTTAGAGCTAAAGCTCAAAAATTAGGAATGCAGACCATGATTGAGAATGGCTTAAAGAAAGTAGAAGACGGAACTACTACTTTAGAGGAAGTCTTGAGAACTATTAAGGAATAAATAATCCTACCAATTACGAATAAACCGAAATTAACATACGAATCTACGAATGAACAGTTTTGGCTACGGATTAATATATTATTCGTAGCGGGCAGCCCAAATTCGTAAATGGCTTTCCGTGTATTCGTAATTTGAAAAGATTCGTAATTCGTATAGAAATTATGGGAGTTTCTCAAAAAGAAAAATTTTTCTTTGTCGAACATTTATCTTTAATGATTAAAGGAGGAATACCAATTTCTGAAGCCATAGAGACTCTTCGAGATGAGGCAAAATCACGAACTTTTCGAAAAATTTTATCAGATATTTCAAGAAGAACTTTAGAAGGCGGAAGTTTAGAAAAAAGTTTTGGAAAATATCCTCGGGTTTTTGATCGATTTTTCTTAAGTGTGGTAAAAATTGGTGAGACAAGCGGAACTTTAGATACAAATCTTAAATATCTTGCCTTACAACTTCGTAAAGATTACGAGTTGCGGAAGAAAATTATTGGAGCCCTTTTATATCCTTCCCTTGTTATTATTTTAGCGACAATGGTTATCTTGGGTACAATTTTTTGGGTTTTACCGAAAATAATTCCTGTTTTCCAAAATCTTCAGGCCTTGGGAATTGCTGGTGAGCTACCCTTAGCTACTAAGATTTTACTGAACCTAAACATCTTTTTAACAAAATATTGGTTTTTAATTCCTATAATCCTGATTTTGTCTTTTTCCGTTTTTAAAATTCTTCAGAAAATAAGATTTATCAGATTTTATTTTGATAAAATGGTTCTTTTACTTCCTGTCCTGGGAGGCATCTTTAGAAATATTAATTTAGCCAGATTTTCTTGGAGTTTTTACACTCTATTGAAAAGCGGCATGCCAATCTTAGAGGTTTTAGAAATTTGCTCTGATATTTCACCGAGTGAAGTTTACCGAAGGAATTTAATTTCAGTTAAATCTGAAGTGGAGCGAGGAGAAAAAGTTAGCTTTGGCCTCAAAAAAATTTCCAAAAATTTTCCACCAATTTTTTCGGAAATGATTTTGGTTGGAGAGAAAACAGGCTCTTTAGAAGAAAGTTCTTTATATTTAGCTCAATTTTACAGCCAGGAGACAGACTCTGCCATTCAAAATATTTCTGACCTCATCGGGCCAATTTTATTAATTTTTATTGGAATTTTTGTGATTTTAATCGCCTTATCAACGATTGTTCCTATTTATCAATTTATCGGAGAAATTCGTGTCCGCTAAAATCTTATCATAGACAATGAAAGGACTAAGCTTAATCGAGGTTTTATTGGTGACGATGGTTATTATGATTCTTTTTGCCTTGATTTTACCTTTTGGTTTAGATTTTTATAAAAGTCAACAACTAGAAACTCATACCCAAGGAATTTTACAGACCCTAAGAAGGGCTCAGATAAAAGCCATGGCCACCGAAGGAGATTCAAGTTTTGGTATTTATATTACTAATGATAATTACACTTTATTCAAAGGGATTTCTTACCAGAATCGCGATCCTCAATACGATGAAGTTTTTGATTTACCAACCGTCATTACCATAAATGACCAGCCAAAGGAATTTGTCTTTTCTAAATTTGAAGGAAAACCCTCACTAATTGGAAATATCGTTTTAAATAGCAATGATGAAAGTCGGATAATAAGTGTTAATAAATTTGGCACTATTTCTTTATTAATTCCAGCCGTTTCGCCATCTCATCCTTACCTTGCCCAGCTTCACTATCGCTGGAGAAACGACGATGGGATTGAATAAATCTTAGATAAATTGCTAAATTGTTACATTGCTACATTGTTACTAAAAGTCAGTTTAACAGTTGTGGTCTCTAAAATTGCTCTGGCAATTTTAGAAAGAAAACAATATAACAGTTTAACAATATAACAATGAATAAAGGACAGATATTAATTGAACTCGTGGTTGCTATGGGAATATTCGTTATTGTCGCGAACGTTTTATTTTTTTTGATTCTTGACAGTTATATTGCAGGTCGTTTGTCTGAAGAAATAACTATAGCAAATTTTTTAGCTGAGGAAGGATTAGAAGCAGCCAGGTCGATTAGAGATAATAATTGGACAGACCTTGAAAACGGAGACCATGGCCTGATAATCTCTGCTCCGGGAAATTGGCGGTTTTCCGGCACATCCGAGATGATTGATGGAAAATTTACCAGAATTATTAATGTGGGGGAAATTGATCTCAATAGGAAACAAATTATTTCTCGGATTATTTGGCAATTTACTGAAGCTAAGCCACAAGAAATTCGGTTAATTACCTATCTAACCAACTGGGCAGAGCCAATACCTCCTTACCTTGCCCAGCTTCACTATCGCTGGAGAAACGACGATGGAGGGGAGTAATATGAGGAGAATAAAAATATGTCACGTAGAGAAATTATCAACCATTCGTTTTGCTCCTTGTAATTATTTTATAATGAAGCGAAATGCGCCCTCGGCGCAGAAAGAAGCGGGGGCATAATAAAAAATTAAAATTAATATTAAGAATTTCGAGTAAACTAGATTAGCAACATCTAATTATTCGAAATTCTTCTAAGGGGGCATGAAAAGAACTATTAGAAATAATTTAGAGCATTTCTTAATTATTTTCATCATTTTTCTAATGGTGGCAGGTTGGATTTTTTCTGGCTGGCCGAAAATTTGGCAAAACCCGCCGATTCCGCCGGAGGTGAAAAAAACCCAGGCCCAGTCAGCCATCACATTAACTCCAGATGCTGACCTGGCCACCGGCACATGGGGCCTAACGCCACTTTTCTCTAAAGTTAATGAGGATATTGATAGCCCAGATGGGATTACTATCTCAACTACGTCCAGGAAAGATACCGTGAAATTCGGCTTGACCGATTCTTCTGCAGATGTAGGCACGGTCACGGCGATCAATATCCGGGTGCGCATATCAGCAACCCCGGACACCTACCATAATTTGGACACTTTCGTTAAGTCTTCTGACGGGGCTATCACCTTTGCCAGTTTCTCTTTTGACTCGTTATCTCCCACCATGACTAGTTTGACATCTGGCGATATCGCTGTGTCGATGACTAAAGCCCAGATGGACGATGCTATTTTTGAAATCAAGTCGGCTGACAAAGGAAAAGCCGATCCCGGTGACTGGGTTATTGATGCCACTAACCTTGACATTACCTACACCCCAACAGCCATCTTTCCAGCTACCTGGAGAGAAATAGAAGATACCCCAACTTCTGGTGTTAATAAAAACGAGAATATCCGTTTGAGAATTGAGGTAGCCAATACCGGATCAGAGGCCATAGACTACGATTATCTTTTAGAGTATGCCTCAAAAGTTGGAGCTGCCTGCGGGGATGATGAAAGTTTTAGCGTTGTTCCACTTTCCCCTACTATCGAGCATTTTGTGATGAGTACCAGTACTTATGTTGCTGATGGTCAGGATGTTACTGCTCAGTTGCAAAATTTGGAGGAATATACTTTTGTTACCGGTCAAATAGTTGCTGACCCTTCCAATTCCTCAGGGAACATTACTTTATCATTTGAAAATTATACTGAAATTGAATTTGTTTTTCAAGCTACGGTGAATGCTACCGATGGCGGTAGTTATTGTTTCCGGGTAACAAACGCTGGAGTGGTTTTAGATGAATATAGCGTGTTTCCTGAGTTACAAATTGCCGGGCCTTAAGATACAAACCAGTCGTCGCTTCGCTCCTCCTTGTAATTGCTACCGCAATTAAGCAAACCAGTCGTCGCTTCGCTCCTCCTTGTAATATTTCGTATTAAGACAGTATTATGAAGAATAAAGGTTTCACCTTAGTCGAACTTATAATTTATATTGCGATTATTGGAACAATATTCATTGTAATGACGGGATTTTTATGGAACGTTATTCTCGGGAACATAAAGGAAACCGCCTATCAAGAAACTCAACAAAATAGTAGATTTGCCATGATCAAAATAACTCAGGAAATAAAGAAAGCTACCGGTATCAATATCCCTCTTCCTGGTAATTCTGCAAATTCCCTTTCTCTGGCTATGTCAGCTGCCCATCTAAATCCTACAGTATTCGATGTGGTGGGAGGGAAGTTAAGGATCACTCAAGGCATTAGTGGGCCCCATGAATTAACCAGCGACCAGGTGATAGTAAGCAACCTTCAATTCGATAATCTTTCTTATCCGGATACTCCTGGGACAATCAGGATAGAAATGATTGTTGACCATATTAACCCTGGTGCTCGGGTCGAATACGAAGCTTCGATTAGTTTAAGATCAAGTATTAGTTTGATTCCGGGTGGGGCAGAAGCTCGGCCTTACCTTGCTCAGTTTCATTATCGCTGGAGAAACGATGATGGGGGTGAATAAATATTTATCCACGCACCAGAAGATCACGGGTTTTCTTGTGATGGGTGATGATTTTCAGTGCGGGATTCCGCCCCGCGCACAAGCCGGTGGGGAACGAGATCTCGTAACCATGGATATTATACGCTTGTGCCCGGAGTTTCATATTTTCAATGAAAGGTTTCATTGCCTTGATGGCAGTTTTAATAATTTTAGGTATAGTTCTGATGATTGGATTAAGCATTAGTTTCCTTAGTATTGGAGAAGTTAGTATGAGCCTGCAAAAAAGCCAGTCTTCCCAGGCTCATTATCTGGCCAGTCTTTGTGCAGAAGATGCTTTAATGAAGCTAAAAGAAGACCTTAATTATCCCGGAGGCGAAACTATTAACATTGAAAATGGGAGCTGCCAGATTCTATCGATTGAAGGTAATTGGACCATAAAAGTCTCAGCCAGTTTTCAAAATCAAACAAGAAAAATAGCAATAATGATAAACCAAATTAGTCCGGAAATAATCATTGATTCTTGGCAGGAAGTAGCCGATTTTTAGTATGCGAATAGCGTAGCTTCCCGAGCGCCGAGCACATAATACTTTATGTTCTCCGGTGCTTCGGTCAGCTTATACGAATAATGTTCAATTTTTTTAAAAAAACGATCTTTGGATTAAATATTTCCGATTACTCTATTAAGATAATTTCTTTGGAAGATCCCATTAAAGAGCCTAAGCTTTTGGCCATGGGAGGAGAAATTCTAGAACCGGGCATTATTAAAAGCGGAAAAATTATTGACAAAAAAAGGTTCGAGATTATTCTTAGATCTTTGGTCGAAGGCTTAAAATTTGGCAAGACAAAGACAGGAAAACTGATTTTCACTCTGCCGGAATCAAAAACCTTTATTCATTTTTTCGAATTACCAAAAGCTTTGGGAAGAGAAAAAATGAAGAAAGAAATAGAGCTTCAGGCCATTAACAATTTCCCTTTTTCCTTGAGCGAGCTCTATTTTGATTCTAGGGTTAGAAATAAGGGAGTTCTTTTGGCGGCCATCCAAAAAGATATTGTTGAGGATTATTTAGAGATATTTAAGAAATTAAAACTTTGGCCAATAGTTTTAGAAACAGAATCAATGAGCCTGGCTAGAGCTCTTATTGGCGAAAGCCAAAACACTATTTTAATCACAGATATTGGAGCAAGAACTACTAATTTCAGTATTTTTACTGAAAACTTTCTCAAGCTAAGTATTTCAATTGATATTGCCGGAGATAAATTCAGCCAGGTCTTAATGGAAAAATTAAGTATTCCTTTTCAGGAGGCCGAAAACATGAAAAAAGAAATTGGCCTTGATCCAGAAAAAAAAGAAGGCAAAGTTTTTTTAATTTTGCAAAAAGAGATCCAGGAAATCACTTCGGAGATTAAAAAAATTGAAGAATATTTTCAAAATAAATCTGGCAAAGTTATTGAAAAGATAATTTTAACCGGAGGATCCGCTGCTCTTCCTTATTTAACTGAATATTTTACAGAGAACTTAGAAAAACCTATTTCTGTTGGGGATCCTTGGAATAAAATCAATATTGATATTCTAAAGACAAAAGAATATTTCAAAGAAGCCCAAAAAGTCAATCCGATTTTATATACCACAGCCATTGGTTCGGCTCTCCGGGGACTAATGAAAAACCCGAAGATGATTGAAATAAATTTATTGCCAAAAAACTAAAATTTAGAGGGTTTAGTTTTCCACAAGACCTTTAATCTAGGAATTGGTATAATAAAAAAAGAAAAAAGGTCAAATCCCTCGCCACTTTTAGCCAAATCGCGTTTCGCAGTATTTAACCTCTCTAAAAGTGGTGGGGGAAAAGGTCGACTTTTAAAAATTTAAACTTCAAGTCGAAAAATGAAAATTTTTAATAAGAAAAGAGGGTTTACACTGATTGAATTATTAATAGTAATTGGTATTATTGCCGTTTTGATGGCCATAGCTATTGTAGCCATAAATCCTGCCCGTCAATTTGCCAAAGCTAATGATGCTAAACGTTGGGGAGATGTTTCTGCTATTGCCAATGCCATTTCCATAAAAATAGTTGACGAAAAAGGAGGTTGGAACACAACTGGCAATTGCGAAAATTTACTTGCCTTTACAAGTACCGACATTGCCCTTGCTTGGGATGGTACCGGAGCTGATGCCGCCGCTTTCGATATTTGCGATTGCATTGTTCCAGATTATTTGGGCTCTATGCCCTTGGATCCGTCAAATGGAGTAACACCAGATACGTTGCCTTGCGGCACTGCTTCTTATGATACAGGTTACAAAATTTCCAGAAATGCAGCTGGCCGAATTACTATTTCTGCTCCAGGTTATGAGTTCGAAGGTCCAATCTCGATTGGTCGCTAATAAATTTTCCCTAAATTAAAAGCGCTCCCCAGAAAGGAATTTTTCAATCCGGAGCAAATTTTGATTTTTTGATTAATGTGCAGAGCTAAGCTCTGCACATTTTGTTTACCCCCACACCATAACGAGCACTGACGCCGGAGGCGTAAAATACGAAGTATGTACTCGTTTGGTGTGGGGGTTGAAAAAATCCAGGAACAATCTATCATAAACGAAAGGTCGCTGAAAAAAGATAATTTTATTATTATGATTTCGACTCCAATTATTTTATTAGTTATTTCAGCAGTTATTGTTCTATGGGCGATTTTAACTTATAATCGTTTAATCACTCTTCGCAGTCGAACAAGGGAAGCCTGGTCGGATATTGATGTTCAGCTAAAAAGAAGATATAACTTAATCCCTAATTTAGTTGAGACAGTCAAAGGTTATGCCACCCATGAAAGAGAGGTCTTTGAAAAAGTGACCGAAGCCAGAGGCAGGGCAATGGGAGCTCAGACAATCAAAGAAAAAGGAGAAGCTGAAAATTTTCTTTCCAATACTTTGAAGAGTCTTTTTGCCGTAGCCGAAAATTACCCACAATTACGGGCTGCTGAAAACTTTTTGGAGCTTCAAAGAGAATTACGCGACACCGAAGACAAAGTTCAGGCCGCTAGAAGATTCTATAATGGAAATGTTAGAGATCTAAACATCAAAATTGAGAGTTTTCCAGCAAACGTAATCGCCAATACTTTCCGATTCACTAAAATGGACTTTTTTGAAATAGAAGAAGCTGCGTCTCGGGAACCGGTATCCGTTAAATTTTAAATCCGAAATGCTAAATTCTAAACAATATCTAAATTCGAATTTCGAATAAAAAAAGTTTCGAATTTTGGTTATTCGAATTTGTTTCGGATTTCGATATTCGAATTTCAGACTTTAAGAGGCTATGCCGACATTATATTCTCAGGCTGAATCCAACACTAGAAAAACTTGGCTTTATTTAATATTTTTTTTACTCTTTATAACTGGTTTAGGTTGGTTTTTCAGCTACTTATTTGACAGTCCGGTAATTTTGATTTTTGCTGTAATCTTCAGTGTCTTTATGAGTTTTGGCAGCTACTGGTATTCTGATAAGATTGTCCTGTCTTTGAGCAAAGCAAAACCGATTAAGAAGAAAGACAACCCCGAGCTTTATAGAATTGTCGAAAATTTATCTATTACCGCCGGTCTTCCTTTGCCCAAGATTTATATCATTGAAGAGGCCCAGCCCAATGCTTTTGCTACCGGTCGTGATAAAAATCACGCCGTTGTGGCTGTAACCCGGGGGCTTCTGGAAAAATTAGACAGAGCAGAATTAGAAGGAGTAATTGCTCATGAACTTTCTCACATTGGCAACAGAGATATTCTTTTAAGCACCATTATTGTTGTTTTGGTCGGAACAGTGGTTATCCTTTCTAGTGTGTTTTTAAGGATAAGTTTTTTTGGAGGAGGGAGAAGAAATAATAGGGGATCTGGAGGAGTAATTTTATTGGTTTTGGGGATTGCAGCTGCCATTTTAGCTCCCATTGCTGCCACTTTAATTCAGTTGGCAATTTCCAGAAAGAGAGAATTTCTAGCCGATGCTTCAGGATCTTTGCTAACTCGTTACCCCGAAGGCTTAGCCAGAGCTTTAGTTAAAATTTCTGCCGATCCCCATAATTTGAGAGTAGCCAATAATTCGACTGCCCATTTATACATTGCTTCACCCTTCCGGGGTAAAGAAAAAACTTCCCGGTTCCGCCGACTTTTTTTGACCCATCCACCGATAGAGGATAGGATAGAAGCACTCAGAGGGATGAATGTGTGAAATAATTAAATTGTTTACTTGCCCCGTAGTTAAACGAAGTTTATACTTCGGGGTGACACATCCTTCGATAGAGGAAAGAATTAAGGCCCTAAGGGGAATGAAAGCATCCGAATAACGGCAACCCTCGCCTTCATTTCATTTAGGCTCGGGGTATCCGAATGCGTCCATCCGAATATTTATTCGTAGCATTCGGATAATATTCGCCCCGAACCAATCCTCGCTTCGTTCGGATGGTACGGGGCGAGCACCTCTCGAAATAAAGCAAATATTTAAGTATTATTGGCCCCGTACTCAAATCCAACAGGATTTGTAGTACCGGGGTAGATTAGGATTATATTTTTATGACTTGTCCTTTTTGTCAAGAAAGTTTAGAGAAAACAATCTTTTATGGAGCAGAAATAGACTATTGCCCAAAATGTCTTGGTTTATGGTTTGAAGAGGATGAGTTAAATTTAGCTAAAGACAAGAAAGACGAGGGTTTAAGCTGGCTGGATATCGATCTTTGGAAAGAGAAGAGAAAATTTAAAATATCCCGAGATTCAAAGATTTGCCCTTTTTGCCGTTTACCTCTCTATAAGGTTAATTATGGAGATTCGAATATTAAGATTGATCTCTGCAACTTATGTCATGGGATTTGGCTGAACAGGGGAGAATTTAAGAAAATAATTGAGTATTTAAAAAAGAGAAAGGATTACGAAATTTTTAACAATTTTAATAAGAGGGCGATTAAAGAATTCTGGGAAATTTTCGTTGGACCCAAAGGCTTAGAAGAAGAGATTTCTGATTTTTTAGCAGTTCTGAAAATTTTAATTTATAAATTTTCTGCCCATCATCCTGCTATCATCAAAATAATTGCTAATTTGCCTCTAAAGTAGAAAGAGAGATCAGGAGAGGTCGCATAGTGGACTAGTGCAGTTGCTTGGAGAGCAACCGAGCCTTAACAGGTTCCGTGGGTTCAAATCCCACCCTCTCCGCCATCCTTCGCTAAAGCTACGGACTGGCTAAGCCCCGTAGGTTTGGCAAAGAAAGATGAGAGTGAATAGGTATTCCGAAGTCTTGACTTCGCCCAAACGACACCGCCTTGCAAAGGTTCGAGTTTTACCCCGCATATAAACTAAGTTTGCTGTGCGGGGCCCACCTCCTTCGCCTTCTATCAATTATTAACTAAAATAAAACTATGATCTTCCAAAACATCGATCTTCAAAACATTCTTCAAAGTTTAATTGTCTGGCTTTCATCCCATGGTATAAAAATCATTTTAATCTTAATTGCCGCTTATTTTGTTAATCGGGTCTTGAGAGTTTTCATTGAAAAAGCAATTAAAAGAGCAATTACAGATAAACTGGACGGAGCTGGAAAAAAAAGAGCGGAAACCTTAATTGGTGTTTTTGGCGGAACTTTAAAATTTATAATTTGGGCGGTAGCCCTTTTGACGATTCTTCCTGAATTTGGAATAAATATTGCTCCGATATTAGCTGGTGTTGGTCTAATGGGATTAGCCGTGGGTATGGCATCCAAAGATATAATTTCAGATTTTATATCTGGCCTTTTTATTCTTTTAGAAAATCAATACCAGATTGGGGACAAAGTTAAAATTGCCGGAGTGGAAGGAGTCATTGAAGAAATAACTTTAAGAAGAACCATTCTAAAAGATTCAGAAGGCGTTTTGCATTATATTCCCAACAGTCAAATAAAAGGAGTAGCCAAAAAATTAAAAAAGACTTAACTTATGAATTTACCTGCCTTTCTTACCCAGCAGAACATTCTTCAAAATTTGATGCCTTGGTTTTTATCCCACGGTTTGAAAATAATTTTAATTTTAATTGGGGCTTGGTTAATTAACCGATTTGCCAGAATGTTCATTTCCAAGTTAGCGAAAAAATTTGTTGGGCGGACTTATAAAATCAGGGACGGACAGGCCCAAGAAAAAAGAGCAAAAACCTTAGAAAGTGTTTTGGGTTCTGCCCTAAGCGTTTTAATCTGGTTAATGACAGGCCTAATGATTATTTCTGAGTTTGGCGTAAATATTGGGCCACTCCTGGCAATAGCTGGAGTAGCTGGCATAGCTTTTGGTTTTGGCGGCCAATATTTAATTCGAGATTTAATTTCCGGATTCTTCATTATTTTAGAGGATCAATATCGAGTAGGGGATGTGGCCTGTGTGGCAGATACCTGCGGCTTAGTGGAAGATATAAATTTAAGAAGAACAATTTTGCGAGACTTGGACGGAGTAGTTCACTATATTCCCAATGGAGAAATTACCAAGGCCTCTAATCTAAGCAAACAATTTTCCCGAGTTAATCTAAATATCGGGGTAAGCTATAGCTCAGACCTTGAGAAAGTGATTAGAGTGGTCAATAAAGTCGGTCAAGAGATGGCCAAAGACCCAAAATGGGCAAAAGATATTCTAAAGCCGCCTCAGTTCCTGAGAGTAGATGATTTCGCAGATTCTGCCATTACTATTAAGATTTTGGGCGATACCAAACCCTTAAGACAATGGGACGTGACCGGCGAGCTTCGCAAAAGATTAAAAATCGCTTTTGATAAAGCAGGAATCGAAATTCCATTTCCTCAAAGAGTCATTCATAAGGCCAAAGACTAAAACAAAGTTTTCCGAAATCAAAAACAAAAAAGCCCTTTAAAGGGCTTTTTTAAAATTAGATTATCTACTTAAGATTTCTTGATAGACTTTTTCGTAGCCATCAACCATTTTCTCAATAGTAAAATTTTTTTCAACTCGTTCTCTGCACTTTTTTCTGTTAATTTTATCTATATCTTTAATTGCCCCGGCCATTTCCAATGTATTTTTAACAATAAATCCTGTCTCATTATTTTTCACTATTTCGGGAACACTCCCTTGGTTAAAAGCAATCACCGGACAACCGCAAGCCAAAGCCTCTATCATTACCAGCCCAAAAGGCTCTTCCCAGGAAATAGGGTAAAGCAAGGCTTTGGCATTTTTTAAGAGTTTAACTTTCTTTTGGTAGTTAACCGGCCCAATAAAGAATATTAATTTATTATCGATTTTAGGTTTTATTTCTTTTCTAAAATACTCTCGGTCTCTGGGATTAACGGTGCCGGCAATAACTAATTTGTTTTTTGTTTTTTTAGCCACTTTAATTGCTTCCAATAGTCCTTTTTTCTTTGTAATTCTTCCTAGCCAGGCTAAATAATTTTGATGCTCTTGAGAGAAAGGAAAATTTTCTATTGGCACCCCGTGATAGATAACTTTCAAAAAGTTTAATTTTGTTTTAACCTGATTTTTCTGGCTTTTAGAAATGGCTGTCCAAAAATTTTTCTTATATTTTTCTAAAATTAATTTCTCTATTCGACTTCGTTCGGCTGTAGCGAAATCCCCGTGATAAGTAGTAAGAACGGGAGTTTTTATTAAAGACGAAAAGAACAGCCCATAGTAATGAAAGTGATTATGAATAATATCAAATTGACTAGCTTTCTCAAAAGGCAAAACAGCATGATAAAGAGAGGGGAGAGCATGGGCCCAAGAAAGTTTTTGTGCTAATCCAGAAAGCAGATTTTTCATCATCCCAAGGCCCAAAGCTTTCTTAAAAGCATATTCTAAATTAGCCGAAGTTTTCGAATTCTTAGTGGCAAATAAAGTTACTTTATGTCCCCTTCGAACTAATTCTTTAGTGAGATTATAAACTACCAATTCTGTTCCACCATAAGTTTTCGGTGGCACATTAATAAAAGGGGTAGAGAGTTGGGCGATTTTGAGTTTTTTTGGTTTCATGTTTTACTTCTAATTTCTTTATAAGCTTTTTCATAATTTTCCACCATTTTTTTTAAGCTAAAGTTTTTTTCAATATGCTTTCGGCAATCTCGAGGATTTATTTCATCAATTTTGTTTAAAGCTTTTTTCAACCCCTCAATACCTTCTTTTGGTTTGACCACAAAACCGGTTTTTCCATTAGCTACCAGTTCAGATACTGCGCCCCTATCAAAACCAATAACTGGTGTTCCACAACTCATACTTTCTGCCACCACCAAACCAAAGGGTTCATACCAGTTGACTGTCATTAAAAATGTTTTTGCTTTTTGCATTAATTTCACAACCTCCTTTTTGCTTAGGGGCTGTTCAGAAGAGATGGGGCCTATCCATTTAATTTTATTGTTCAAATAGGGTTTAATATCTTTTTTAAAAAATTCTGGGTCTTCAACGTTGCCAGATAGCAAAAGCCTTGAATTAGTTTTTTTAGCCAATTTAATCGCCCATCTTACTCCTTTTGGGTCTAAGAAATTTCCTCTTTTGTCTTTAGCTTTACTTAATCTTCCGATCCATAAAAGATAATCATCTTTTTTTAGAGAGAAACGATAGAGATTTGTATCTACTCCATTATGAATGACTTTCCATATTTTAGTCTTTTCGGCTAATTTTTTATGGGCATAAGAAATAGAAATAAAATAACAGTTTTTTAAGTCATTAAATTGAGACAGAACTTCATCTAACTGGGGAGTCATTTGGGCATGAATAGTGGTTAAAACGGGTACTTTTAATTTGTCTATCACCAAGAGGTTTATAAATTCAGGATAGCTGTGGTTATGGATAATATCGAATTGATTACCGATTTTCTCCAAAATTTTAGCCTGCTTTACTAAAAAACCAGTTTCAGCATAAAAAGGATTTTCAAAAGATTTCAGCTCGCCAAAAGCCTTGGGAATTATTGGAATAATTTTTGCTCCTGAAACAAAGCTGTTTTTTGTCCCCAAAATTGAAACCATATGCCCAGCCTTAATAAGTCCTAAACTTAAATCAAAAATAACCCTTGGTCTTGCGGCTGTGATTTCGGGTCCAACTTTCCTTTTTAAGGGGGCAACAATAAGAATTTTCATAAAAATTTCTCCGTTTTATTTTATTCTTTTATTATTGCTACCTATTTTTCGGTAAAGGCGATGAAATTTAAAAGCTATTTTCTTCCAGGCAAATTTTTCTTCAACTATTTTCTTGGCTGCTTCCCCCATTTTCTTTCTTAGCTCATCGTTTTCTAAAAGTTTATTACAGGCTCCGGCAATTTGTTTTGAATTATGGGGTCTGACAAAAAAACCATTAACGCCTTGTTTAACTAAAAGGGGAATACCTCCTTTTCTGGTAGCTACTACTGGAGTTTTGGCGGCCATTGCCTCTAAAATTGTTAGGCCCAGAGGTTCGTCCCAAACAGATGGAGCCACAAAAACATCAGCTCGATAATAAAAATTAATTAAGTCTTGACCGCTTAAATATCCTATAAGATGAACGTTTTTTAATTGTTTTTTGGCGGTAAGGTCTAAAAGATATTGTTTTTCTGGCCCTTCCCCTAATAAAAATATTTCACCCTTAATATCTTTTGCAGCATTAACTAGGTAGCGCGCTCCCTTATGAGAAATAAGCCTGCCGGTAAAAAGCACAACCTTTTTATCCTTAATTTTATATTTTTTATCCATAGCTGAGGTGTCTAACTTTAGGGGAAAAAGACTTATATCAACTCCGCCGGGAATAACGTGAAGATTTTTTTTATAACTCCGGCCAAATATTTTTAGGAATTTACTTCTTGAGTCTCCACTGACAACTGTAATTGCTTTGGCTTGCCTTACTGCATCTTCAGACAATGGAAGATATCTTTTATCGGAAAGCAGGCCGTAGAGGCAGCTTCCATGGGAAGTGATAATGTATTTAACTTTTTTTAAAGCGCTGATATATCTTGCTACCCAACTAGTTAAAGAAAGGTGGTGAACATGAATTAGGTCTGGCCGAAAGTTAGATACCGCTTCCAGGGTTGTATCTAAGTAGGATTTGTAAATTTCAGTCATTTCTCTCTCGCTTAGTTCTGAATATCTTTTAGCTCCCTTTAATTCCGGGTGATCTACGAATACCGGGACTTGGGGCGGAGTAGCCCGATATTGTTTTATTTTATCTGCCAAAAATCGCCTCTCCTCGGGGGCAATAATTCCTATTTTGTGGTTTAATTTTTCTAATTCTTTAATTAAATGTCGGACATAAGTTCCAGAGCCTGATCCCCACAAAGGAAAATCATAAAGGAAAAGTATTTTCATAACGAATCTATTTCTAAAATCCCGCCATTGACGGGATCGTTAGTTTATAATTTACTTAATCCACCTCTTCTTAATCCACCTCTTATTGTATCTTTGGCGAAAAGGTTGTGTCAACTCTTCACCTTTAGCAAAAGGTGAAGGGTTGATCTCCATACCAATTTAAGGATGAACGGAAATTGCCCGCTTCGAAAATTTATGTTATGATAATTTTGTTATAAAGATGGATTTAAAGGGATTTCCTTATGTTAAGTTATGTTAAGCTCGCCAATCGATGAAATAAAGAACCGTTTGGATATAGTTGAAGTTATTCAGGGTTATATTAGGCTTCAAAAAGCCGGAGCAAATTTCAGAGCTCTCTGTCCCTTTCATTCAGAAAAAAAACCTTCTCTTTTTGTTAGTCCGGCCCGTCAAATTTGGCATTGTTTTGGGTGTGCCAAGGGCGGCAATATTTTTCAATTTGTGATGGAAATTGAAGGGGTTGAATTTGGTGATGCCTTAAGAATTCTAGCTCAAAAAGCCGGAGTGGAACTAAAAAGGCAGGACCCAAAATTGAAAACTGAACGTCAAAGACTCTATGAGATAGTAGAGCTGGCTACTAAATTTTTTGAAAAACAGCTCATAGACAGCAAAACAGGTAAAGATGCTGAAAAATATCTTTTGAAAAGAGGAGTTAACGAAGGCAGTATTAAGAAATGGCGTTTAGGCTATGCTCCCGATACCTGGCAGGGGCTTTCTGATTTTTTGGTTAGCCGAGGTTATCACAGAGAAGAAATAGTTAAAACCGGCTTGGCCATTAAAAAAGAGAACACCGGAGGAGATTCGGGAGAAATTCGCGAGAATTTAAGAAATACATATGACCGTTTCCGGGGCAGAATAATTTTTCCGATTTTTGATTTAAATTCTCAGATAGTTGGTTTTGGTAGTCGAATTGTCAACGTAGAGCAACGAAACCATTCCTCAGGATTTGTTTCTTCTGAGATCGCAAAATACGTTAACACTCCTATCACTCTCTTATATGACAAAAGTCGAATTTTGTACGGTTTAGATAAAGCCAGGGTAGCTATTAGAAGAAATGATTCATGTATTTTAGTTGAAGGCTATATTGATGCTATTTTATCTCACCAAGCAGGTCAGGAGAATACGGCAGCTACCTCAGGAACGGCTCTAACCCCTTATCAATTAAAAATTCTTCGTCGTTACTCAGAAAACTTACTCACTGCCTTTGATATGGATATTGCCGGGGATACAGCCACCAAAAGAGGAATTAACTTAGCTCAAAATCAAGGATTTAGTGTTAAGGTTATAGTGATGCCAAAAGGAGAAGATCCTGCCGACGTAATCTCCAAAGATCCTAAAAAATGGGAAAAACTTATCGGAAAAGCAAGGGCTGTTGTTGATTTCTATTTTGAAACAGCTTTTTCTTCTGTTCTAGACAAAGGAGAAGATTTGACTCCAGAAGCGAAGAAAGAAATTTCCAAAATTCTTTTACCGATTTTAAAAAGAATTCCCAACAAAATAGAGCAGTCTCATTGGATTCAACAACTGGCCAGACGTCTTCAAGTAAAAGAAGAAGATATTGTAGAAGAAATGAATAAAACATCTTCTCAAAGAATTGATGCAGTTCAAGGGGATAAAGAATTTACTTCTGAAATTAAAAAAGAACCAAAATCACGAAAAGAGATGCTCGAAGAGAATATTGCTGCTATAGTTTTAAAGCACCCGGAAAAATTAAATCTAATCAAACCAAACATAATTAGTTATTTTTCCTCGGGCATAAAAGAAATAGTGACCGCGCTTAAAAAAAATCCTGATGGTAATATTGAAGGAAAGATTTCTCCGGATTTCATGGATTTATATAATTATCTTTCCCTTAAATCAGAGATCGAGGAAATAGAAGATACCGACGAAGAAATTAAGATTTGCAGCCGGGAACTTCGGTTTTTAGAGAAAAAAAATAAACTGAACCTACTTGGTCAGGAAGTTAAAAGAGCTGAAGAAAAAAAGGATTTTAAAAAAGTTAACACTTTGATTAAGAAGTTTAATAAACTTAGCCAGGAATTAACCGATTGATTATGGAAAAAACTAAAAAAATTAAAAAGAGTAAAAAAAGGAAGAAAAGCAGAAACAGGAGAGAAAAAAGCAAGAGCAATATCCCCAAGAAGAGAAAATTAAGAAAAAAAGGCCAAAGAAAGCAACGCAGAGGAACAAAGAGAGAAAAAAGGAGAAAACCTCGGAAGGTTAAAAGAAGAAAAAGAAAGAGACTTCACCGTAAAACAAAAATAGTTGCTCTCAAAAAAGAGATATTTAACCCCGAAGATTTGGCGGTTTTAACTAAAAAAGGGGAATTGCGGGGTTTTGTTACCTTCAGCGAAATTCTGTCTTATTTTCCCGAAGTAGAAAAAGATATCCAGGGCTTAGAACAGGTTTATGAAGAATTCGAAAGGCGGGGAATTAAAATTCAAGAGGCTCCAGAATTTTTAGAAACAAAAAAGAAGATTAAAAACGATAAATTAAAAACAAGCATAGGGGAAAGAATAGATTCAGTCCAGATATATTTAAGAGAAATAGGAAAGGTTTCTTTTTTGACCGCTGATCAAGAAAAAGAATTAGCTAGAAAAATTGAGAAAGGCGATGAAGAGGCCAAAAAGAGCTTAGCTCAGGCCAATTTAAGGTTAGTAGTTTCGATTGCTAAAAGATATATAGGTAGATCGCCCAACCTAACTCTATTAGACTTAATTCAGGAAGGGAACTTAGGCCTCTTTCGGGCAGTAGAAAAGTTTGACTGGAGGAGAGGCTATAAGTTTTCCACTTATGCCACTTGGTGGATTCGCCAGGCTATTACCCGGGCCTTAGCCGATCAAGCTCGAACCATCAGAATTCCTGTTCATATGGTTGAAACTATTTCTAGATATACTCAAATGAGAAGAAGGCTAGTGCAGGACCTGGGCAGAGAGCCTTTGCCGGAGGAAATTGCAGCTGAAATGGGAATAGAAGTTGAAAAAGTTCACCACATAATGAAAATTTCCCAAGAGGCAGTTTCTTTAGAGACTCCGGTCGGTGACGATGAAGACGACAGCGTCTTATCTGAATTCATTGAAGACGACAAAGAGATTTCTCCTTCTTTGGCTGCAGCCAGAACTTTGCTTCGGAGTAGAATTGAGGAAATTCTGATTGACTTAACCCCAAGAGAACAAAAAATTTTATCAATGAGATTTGGTTTAAATGATGGCATTACTCATACCTTAGAGGAGGTTGGCCAGGAATTTGGGGTAACCAGAGAACGAATTCGTCAAATTGAAGCCAAATCCCTTGAAAAAATTAGAGAACATAGAGGTTTAAAAAAATTAAGAGGATACTAACAGATAATTTCTAATTTCCCTGGATGCCGTGAGGCAGACTCCCCGGAGGGTTGCCCCCTAATTTCTAAACAATTTTTCGAATAGTTGAAAAATTTTTAATTTTTCCTATAATTAAAACATATTCCGCGGTGGCGCAATGGTAGCGCGGGTGCCTGTTAAGCACTAGGTTGTAGGTTCGAATCCTACCCGCGGAGCACCCAAAATCAAGACACCCTTTAGGGGTGTTTTTGGTTTGGGATAGTTGCGAAGGGGTAGGATGAGGACCACACAGAGGGGGTCGGGGAGATTGGGTATCTCCCCGTGTAGGAAAACAGGCTTCCGCCGTTGAGGCGGAAACGTTAGAAACCGTGGGTTTCTAAGGAGCGGAACGAAGCCCAGAAGGGGCGCTCGAGCAAAGCGAGAGAGAGTGGAGCGACGTTCGATTCCTACCCCGAAAACAAAAAAGCCCACAACTGGGCAATTTTTATTTTAAATCAGCTTGTTTTTTAGGTAAAAAAGTGATAAATTTATAAAAAATAGAGGGTATGAATAAAAATATATCTGATAATTTAAAATACTTTTCTGAAGCTCCAAAAGGTGTTAAATTTTGGGAAGGAAAAAAATATGAATTTAATCTTGCTCTTTCTGTAATAATAGAACTACAGGGTGAAAAGTGTGTACAAAAAATAGAAAAACGTCAAGACGAAATAATAAATCAACTCAAAAACACAAAAATTATAGATAACCCTTATAGTATAAAAAAGAGTGGTTTATATAAGTATCCTCCTAAAAATTTACACTTTACTCTTATTAATTTTCTAAAATGTAAGTTTGATAATAAAGATAAGCTAACAGAATTCAAAAATCTGTTGAAATATACTAACTATGAAGAAATACAGGAAAATATTATTGGAATAATTAAGCACAAGCAGATACGAAGAATAAAAACTGATTTAAGATGGATATATTCTGGCGATAATGAAGGGATAGACTCCTTTTCTTTGCAGGCATTTCCACATCCAGTACTTATAAAGAAACTAAATGAGATAAACAAAGAAGCAGAAAAGAAAACCTATGAATTTCCTTGTAATGCCGTAGGTATC
Source organism: Candidatus Nealsonbacteria bacterium (assembly GCA_011050465.1). Classification (NCBI taxonomy): domain Bacteria; phylum Candidatus Nealsoniibacteriota; species Candidatus Nealsoniibacteriota bacterium. Next base: position 98,880 of record DRFQ01000010.1, read on the forward strand.
AAGGCATATCCCAAAGACACCAAAAGCGCTTTTACTATGAATATTCTTCGTTTTATGAGAAAAGATAAAAGTTCCGAATCAATAGAATATGCAATTAAGGATGACGGAAAAAAAGCAATTGATATCGTAAAAACAATAAATATAAAGGATAATCGTAAACCCTTAAAATCTCTAACAATAAAAAAACTTTGTCTGGTTGAATCTGACCCATTCTTGCGTGAACATGAAATAATAAAAACTTTTAATTTAATAAATAAATTTTATAAAAACTAACATCGTCCACTTATAGGAGCTAATTTTAAACCCCTATAAAACCTCTTAATTTCTAACAACTTCTCCTTCATCATCGCCATATAATCCCTGTTCTCTAGAATTATAATAAGCTTTGAACTGGGGAGCTATTACACTTCAAGCCATTAAGGATTGATTTTTTAGGAAAATACGGTAATGTGGGAAATAGCACCTAATAAAAAGAGGAGGGTAAAATAATGAAAGTTGGCATTATTGGATTTGGGCGAATAGGGTCAGAACTTTCTGAAAGAATTCTTAAAAGGGATTGGGAAATCCCAGCAATTGCAAGAACTTCAGGAATATACAAAAGCCCTGGCGGAATAAAGATTGGACAACTTAATAACTGGATGGAACATTTTCAAAAAGTGGATGTTGTTTGCTTGTGTATCACAACTTTAGATAACGGTGAGGCTGCTTATGGATACATAAGGCCGTTGGTTGAAAGAGGAATATCAGTTGTAACCTGTGAAAAAGGAGCATTGGGCAATTATTTCCCAGAGCTCCAACCTTGGATGGGTAATATCGGATATTCTGCCACAGTTGGTGGCGGAACTAGGCTCTTACGTTGGTTAAAGGAAAGATTGGGTCCTAATACGAAAGAAATCCATTTAATTGTTAACGGCACCTTGAATTATATTTTTGATGGATTAAGTAGAGGAAGAACACTTGATGAAGTGGTGGATGAGGCGAAGACACTAGGCTATGCTGAGCCAGAGGCAGAAGAGCCAGTTGAACTGATTAATACCGAAGCCAATAAAGATGTTCCCAGCAAAGTTTCAGTTTTACTTAATGTCTGCGGTTTCGGTGAGATCCGAGCAAGAGACATTGATGTTAAGACAATTTCTGAGAGCGACTTGAAGAGATTAGTTAGAGAAGCGACTTTCAGAAGATATATAGTCTCAATCACAAAAGAAGCGAATGAAGAAGATGTAATTGGAGGGTTCAAACTTTCTGTAAATGACTGGCATATCTCTGCTGGATTTAAAAATCGTTCCCAAAACCCACTCTTTCTGCAACTAGTCCCCCCAGGAGTGAACAATGTAGTTTTGATTTACGGTTCCGATGGCACTTATATTCTCACTGGCCCTGGTGCAGGAGCGGTCCCTACCGTAGGAAGTATGATGAAAGACATTGGAAATTTATTAAACCAATAATACCTTTTTAATCGCGTCCCTTAACAGTCAGTTAAGGGACCTTTTTCTTTTACAAACAGATTCTAACATCCTTTCTTCATCAAGATTTCGGAAGGGCAAAGCGTCCGACCATAGGCATCCTAATCCTTAATTTTTCCAATTCTCCTCTCATTTCCCTCCAATCAAAAGTTCTAAGTGCGTTCTGTAGGGGGAGTTAGCTTAAAAAATCGCCAAGAAGGCGGTTTTTTGTTTTGAGGGCTTGACTTATTAAATAGATTATTAGAGTATACAATCACAAAGAAGGAGGTGAAGCACCTTGACAAAGGGAAAGAAAACTAGTTTTGCAAGGCAAATTGCTATAGACGGCACCCCTATCACCAAACCCGGTTATGCGAGGCATTTAGACGATAATCAGTATATTTGGTATTTAGAAAATGCTCAACAGATTCACGAAGAAGGTTATATTACAGCTTGGATGGGAGGAACGGTAACTAATCCAGAGGAAAAGTTGCTAGAGAGACTTGCGAAAGACAGGAATTTCCTTGTTTTTCTGGAAAGCGTCATCAGAAATGGTGAACACCCCCACAATTTATCAAAATTTGCTTCTTATCTCGCCGACTGTCTTATAAATAACGGTCAAGCAGTAGAAATCATTGTTCCAGAGCTAGACCAGGGTTCGCTTTTGGATTCGGGCAGGACGCAAAAAACAAGAAAAGGCAAAAGCAAGGCGTTAGTTCGCTCAAAAGTCGCAAGGTCTACTCTCCCGACACTAGGAACCTTTCTTGATAAAGGAGTGGTTATTTGCCACGGGAACATTGAAGAGGTCTCTGCTCTAAGTGGAGGAACTCTGTATGTTGATGGGGACGTTAACAGCCTAACTCAATGCGATTACGGCGTAGTATACGTCAACGGAGATGTTCACCACCTTGGAGAATCTGAAAAGGTTATATTAATTGTGACTGGCAAAATTCACGAATATGTTACGTCCAGATATTCTGCAGGAGGCTTGCAGCAAGAGGTAACACCCTCGCCCTTCATTTTTACTTCTCATCCTCTTGTTGGTCAAAGAGTTGGTCAAAAAGTTGGACGTCACGTAACGATTACAAACAAGGCTAATGAATTTGATGGGAGTTATGTTGTAGAAAAAGCACGGTTAATAGGCTGGACACCTCAAGAAACAACTCAAAAAGCACTTGAGCTTTGCAGAGAAAAGATAGAGGTTGACCTTACTAGAATGAGGAAAATTGCCGCAGAAATAACAACTGCTCAAGGGATAGCTGAGTTCTATCGTAAATTTATTTTAGGCTACATAGAAGGTAGAGTTGAAGGTTATTATAGTCATGCTACTAGTTCTCCGTCATATGACGACTGAAATTCTTGAAAATATTTTCAAAGCGGTGCGATAATTTCAAACCGCCTTTTTGTTTATACAGAGCCAAATTCTATATGACATTATGGTATTCAATGAGTTGCTACAGCAGGAGATAATTTCAGATTCCTGTAGAACCTCTTAATCTCTAACAGCCTTTCCTTCACCATTGCCATATACCCAAAGTCCTCTAAAGTTCGTTTAAGGTTTGAACTGGGGAGCTACTACCCGAGAGTGAATATCTCGGGTTTTTGTTTTGCAGGGAAGGAGGTATAATGAGAAAAGATGAGATTTTTATTAACCATTTTATCAATTTTATTAACCATTTTATCAATTAGCCTAAAAGCTCTTTTTATTTTAATTTATCCCTATTTTTTATTTTTCTTATTTCAAGATGGTATTCCTTTTTCTATAACTGAGGTAGTTTTAGTTATTTTTGCTATTTTTCTTATCTATCCTTTTATTATTGTATTGCGTTCTTTTATCAAAGAAGACATAGAGCAAAACAAGAAGGCTCTTAAGCTTTTCTTGAAAGTCTCTCTAATGTTTTCCTTGCTGGGTCCCACCATATCCTATTTTGTCATAGGGTTGCCTTTTTACTCTCAGGCCTTTGAATTTTATAGTATTATTGCTGTTATAGCCGTTGGACTATCAGCCGCTTTATTTTTTGCCACCATATTAGCTATCTATTCTATGAAGTTACACTTAAAAGGCCTCGTAAAGGAAAAAGATTAAACGCTTAATAGGTAAATAATTATGCCATTCATTACTCAGGGTAAAACTAACCTAACATACATCTTAATTGTTGTTGTTTTGGCTGTTATTGTTGGTGGAGGGATTTTGGGTTATTACTACTCTTGGATAAAGGAGTTGGAGGTTAAATTAGCTGAATTGGAATTAAAACTGCCAGAGGTAAAACCGCCAGAAGACGAAACCGTCAATTGGAAGACTTATAAAAACGATGAGTATGGATTTGAGATAAAATATCCAAGTGATTTTACTTTTCAAGAATTCGACGCAGAACTTAATACAGACCAAATGAGCGTTGTTGTTAGGTTTACAAAAAAAGATACAACGATTAACTATCCGGTTTTTGATGTATCTTTAGCTAAAACGTTCTCAACCCCAGAAGAATGGATAGAGGACGGAAATTATTGCCCTGAATCATTTGCATCATGTTCCTCTTTTGTCTCTAGTCCTATTCCAGGTTCTATAAAATTTGATAAACTTGAAAGACATTATGGTTCGACACATACTTTTTTCAAAAATAATGGTATTTTATTTGAAATTGCAGTAGGCGCTACAGATCCTAATGAGCCTATACCAGAGAGTGCTTATTCTATTTACAACCAGATTCTTTCTACTTTTAAGTTTATTGAAAAAACTACAGTTAATCCAGTCGGGGATATAATTGATCCAGAGTTCACCGAATATTTTAATACAATCATTGAGGTTAACCCTGAATTGAAATTTACCGAAAAAGAAACAAAGCAAATAATATATGGCGAGGAAACAACCTTTCCTTCTCCACCTTCTAATAAAAAAGATCCTAAATGGATATTTTCACCAAATGAAACAAAAGCTGTCTCTATTTTTGGTTATTTCGGAGAACCTGATTCAAGATTAGATATTTACAACCGTAATAATAATGGAATGGTAGAAAATCTTAAGATATGCGGCACACCTTGTAGCTATTGGATTGCTTTTTGGTTAAACAATGATCAATTTATCTTTATTCAGTCTGCGATTTTAAATCGTTACCCTGCGTTGCACATTTCTCTTTATGATATTGTAAAAAACACCGAGACTATTTATAAATCTGAAGCACTAGAAGGATTAACTATACCAGAAGATCCCGAGTGGTTGAAGGAAAGAATAGACATAATTCAGAAAGAATTATTCGGAACCTAATAACTTTTTTAAGCTAAACTTGCTGTTTTTACTCCACAACTCTCCAACCACCAGGTTCTCCTCCTTCGCCCTTCGGGTTTCGGAAGGACACAGTAACTTTGTTCAAGGTCCCCAGCTACGAAAAGAAATCGCCAATAAGGCGGTTTTTTGATAGAATAGGAGAATGAATATTAAAATTTTAATTGTTTTAATAGTTTTAATCGGTTTAGGTATAGGAGGATTTTTTGTTTGGAAAAACACTTCTGGTCCCGAAGAAAAAGAAGAAGAGAAGAAAGAAGAAATTATTCCGAAGGAAGAAGGTCCTAGAGAGGTTTCTAATACCACAAGGAAAGGAACTGTCTTTGAAGATGAAATTTGGAGGGGGAAAATCCATATTATCGGCGACATTATTGTTGAAGAGGGGGTCACACTGACCATTGAGCCGGGCACCATAGTGCTCATTGCCGCTAATCAGGACGTGGAGAATCTGTTCGATTGGCCGTTCGATATGCAGCAAGGTATCCGACAAGAACACCCAGATGAAGATCCGTATTATCGAGGTGTTCACTTTGGCGAACCATTCCGGGACGAGGGCAATCATATCTCTATACGCATCCATGGCACTTTACATGCGGTGGGGACACCCGAGCAAATGATCACCATCACCTCAGACAGCCCAACCCCCAGTATCTACGACTGGAACTCCTTTCAGTTTGATCATGGCATTTTCTCTTATTTCACAATGGAGTACTACCGTCACTTTGATCCTGGCAACGGCACAGTGGTCAGCCATAATATTCTGAGACATGTAGGTGAGTGTGCAGTGTGCGCTAATAGTTCCGTGGTGGTTGAGAATAACATGATTTACGATGCTGGCCATGAGTTAGTTGATATGCATAACGCTTCTCCTACGATTCGAAATAACACTATTGGCCCGAACAAGAATCGTCCCTGTGTTATCATCGATGGCGGTTCGCCGCTTATCACCGGTAACATCATTAAAGATTGCGGAAGCGGTCTTTCCTTTCTTGTTCCGCCGAAAGATCCAAATCTCAAAGACAATATCCTCAAGAATAATACGTTCTTAAATAATGGACAAAATGTCTGGTATGAATACTAAACTAGGCAAATTTCCCCGGTTGCCATAGCCCTAGTGCGACCGAGACGGGTTCGAGTCCTGCCCGCGGAAGTTAGCTTCAGAAAATCGCCAACCTGTCCGCCCATGGAGGAGAAGGCGGTTTTTTTTGGTAAAATATGCTATAATAAAAAAATGAAGCCGTTAAATATTTTAGGATTAACATTTTTTTTCGCAGGTTCACTTGCTATAGTCGGTTTTGGTTTATATAAATTTTTTGATGATTCAACTATTCCCATCGTGGTCAGGTTGGGAATTGTAGCTATAATATTAGGAGTAATTATTATTTTAATCTCTCTCATTAAAGAAAGGTTAAAAGAAAAAGATTTATGATACTTGTAACTTCAGATAAAATTCCTGGAAAAGAAATCAAAGAAACCTTGGGATTGGTTAAGGGAAACACTATTAAAGCTAAGCATATTGGTAAGGACATTTTAGCTGGTTTAAGAAATATAGTCGGAGGAGAAATTAAAGAATACACAGAGGTATTAAACGAAGCAAGAGAAACAGCGGTTAAAAGAATGACTAAGGAAGCAGAAAAATTAGAAGCAGATGCAATTGTTTGTGTTCGTTTCACAACCTCTCAAGTTATGAGCGGTGCAGCTGAACTTTTAGCCTATGGAACGGCAGTAAGATTAGTAAAATAGCTTCTAACATCGTCCCACCAGGGACGCTAACTTACAATTCTTATAAAATCTCTTAATCTCTAACAGCCTTTCTTTAAGCATTGCCATATATTCCCAGTTTTCAAGAATTATAATAAGCTTTGAACTGAGGAGCAGGCTAGCCTCGGTTCTTGCGACCGAGCCGCCTATGATTTTTCGCCCGAGATTTCTCTCGGGTTTTTATTATGGTAAAATGAAAATAAAATTGTCTTTCATTATGAAAAAACAAATTATTGAAATTTTTGGGTGGTATGGAGCGGCTGCAATTGTAGGAGCATATGCGTTAGTAAGTTTTAGTGTTTTAGAATCAACAGACTTGGTTTTTCAATTACTAAATATCACAGGTGCTATCGGGATTGTAGTTGTTTCATTCTATAAGAGGGCTTACCAGCCAGGAGCATTGAATATCATCTGGGCACTTATTGCATTGGTGGCAATCTTAAAGATATTGAATAGTCTTTAATTTTGGAGGGCCAAACTGACTGAGTGACCTCTAACGCCGTCCAGCCAAGGGAGTCAGATAAATACCCATAAGAGGTTCCAAATCTCTAAGTCTTTCTTTAATCTTACCCCAATCAATGGTTCTGAACGCGTCTAGTAGGGGGAACCCTTCGACAAGCTTAGTGTAAACTAATGCCCGTCTTAATCGGCGGACTAGCCCCATAACAATTTATTGTTATTGGGGTTTTTGTTTTACGGGGGGAAGGGGATTTGACAAATTCTGTGGGGTTGCTATAACACTATTGGCTGACAGTTGACAGGTGGGGCGATCTGAATGAGACGTGCCAGTTCGTCTCTACTGACATCTGTCGGCCCCAGCACTTTTTGAGGACTTATGTCCTCACACTCGCAAGGGCCACCACACAACAACATCGGTGGCTCTTTTCATTTCTACCTATCTTTCAGATGGATTTTTTGTTTGGAAAGAACTGAATTTAACAAATGAAATCGCCAAGAAGGCGATTTTTTGGTAGAATAAAGTATATGAAAGAAACAAATCTTGAAGAAATCGTTGAAATAGCAGAATCTTATTGTAAGAATGGAGTGCCTTGGCATCATCACTTTTTGACTTTAGAGTGTATGTTTAATAAAAGTGATAAATTTCAAATAATCTTAGAGAATGAAAAGATTGGAGAATCTTTTGTTGCTACGTTTGACTACAAACCAATGAAAGAACTGGAATTTCTTGAGAATCTGTTTTTCAATAGGAAAAAGTAAAACTCAATCGTAACTTCATCTATTGCTTAGAAACTGCCGCCCGAGGGTTGTTGCCTCGGGCTTTTACTTGTTTTTTTTCTGAGATTTTGTAGAATAGGGAATAGAACATTACACAGCCATACAAAACAAACGATGGAGGAGGGAGATGCCCAAGAAGTCAGAAGAGAGGAAAGTCATTCGGATTGAGGGAGAACTGAGTTGTCCAGAATGCAGAAAGCCTTTGAAGTTTATCGGTGATACCCTTAATTACATGTATTTTGAATGCGAATGCCCAGAAGAAAAGATGTGGGTTTTACTCAAAACTGAAGAATTAAAGGAGGCTTATTGGAGTAAACAATAAGAAGCCTCTGGCTCTCGCCGAGGCCTTTTTATTTTGCGGGCTTGTTCCAAACTTTTAATTATATTAAAATAAAACATCTGGGGATATGGCTTCTGTTACACAACACACCACAATAAATGAATATCAGGATTTTGTTCAAAAGGTTTATAGGCTACCTAACGATAGATTCTTTAGTTCATGGGACATGCTTACTAATATAGAGCGTTTCATAACAAGAGGACTCAAAGGTATTAGGAAAGAAGACAGAGACAAAACCAAAGTTAATTTATTAATTTCTTTTAGCTGGTTAATGTCCATGATGAACCAATTTCACATAGGTTTAGAGAACGAAGTTTGGAAAAGATTCCCTTATTTATGCTCTTATTGTGCTTCGTGCCCTTGCTCTTGTAAAAAAAATAAAGTAGGAAAAAGACAAAAAGTTTTTGTAGACGAAGAAAAACGTCCAAAAACGCTTAAAGACTTCCAAGTCATGTTTAGTGAAATATATCCGTCAGAAACTCGAACCTTAGAACACGTAGGCATTCATTTAGCAGAAGAAATCGGTGAATTTGCAGAAGCAATCTTAGCTTATAGAGGAGGACACAAGGAAGAGGATTTTAATAATATTCCATTAGAGGCCGCAGATTTATTCTCCTGTTTTATGGGCGTTTTTAATTCAATAGAAGAAAGTATGGCAAAAGAACTTTCTATTATGTTTTCTAATAATTGCTACATGTGTAAAAATGCTCCTTGCACATGCAGTTTTAAAACTATAGCTGAGTTTAAGTCTTAAATCTTCACAAAAAAGGTTCTCCTCCTATGTCCCGCAGAACGGGACCACGGACGGATAAGTCCTCCTTCGTTCCTTCAGAACTTCGGACGGACAGGGAAAGCTGTCGTTCGTCTTCCGAAGTCTTGACGAAGGAAACCTGCCGACGAGCATTTTGAACAGGTCAGAATCTGGTTCTGGAAAAACTTCTCCAGAGTAGAACCAATTAGAGTACCGATTTTAAGCTTTGGAAAATTATAATAAGACTGCCTACGGGGTTTGTAAGTAGCAAAATGGTAGGTTAAAATAATATCGTACTGAATTTATGGTTCGACCCATTCAACAAGTTCCCGTTCGAGGGCCTGAGCGGCCCCTCAGGGCCAGTCGAAGGCAGGGTCGTCCTGAACGAGTTGAAGGACGACGGAGTTCACTATCATGAGCTTGTCGAATGATTGAAATATGAGTCAAAAACATTTTCTTTTATTTGTTGCTATAATTCTCTTGCTCTTTATTGTGCCGAGTATTACTGGCATTGTTGGTTTGATTTCTGATTGGTTTTGGTTTCAGGAAATTGGTTTTGAGAATATTTTTACCACCATTCTGGGAACTAAAATTATCCTGGGGGTTATTATCGGTCTGCTGACCTTTAGTTTTATATATATTAATTTTAGGTTAGCCACACATTTTACCAAAGGAAAACCGATTCTCATAAAACTGGACGAGAAAGGAGGAGAAATTGACATCGGAAAACATATAAACAAATTCGGTTTGGTTATTTCTGCAGTTCTTGGATTTTTTACCGGTTTAGCCGGCGGGAGTAGTTGGGACACCGTTCTTAAATATTTTAACAAAACCAGTTTTGGCATCCTAGACCCGGTTTTCCAGAGGGATATTTCTTTTTATTTCTTTGATTTACCTTTCTGGCAGTGGATTTCGGGAGTTTTGTTTTGGATTATTTTTGTTTCCCTGATTGGAGCCGGTCTTATTTATTTTTTCCGAGGCAGTCTTTCTCTCCCTCGAGCCTACCTAAATTTTGCGAAGCAAAATTTAGGCGGGCGAGCCAATCCCGAACCTCTTCGTTATTCGAACGAGGGAAAGCTCATGAGAGTTGGAATAGCAAAACCGGCCAAAATTCACCTCTCGGTGTTGATCTTTTTCCTTGTTCTGGTGGCGGCTGCCACAACTTATTTTATAAAAATACCCAGCCTTCTTTATTCGACTACCGGTCCTTTCACCGGAGCCTCCTATACCGATCTTCACGCTACTTTGCCGGTTTTAAAAATACTTACATTTGTTCTGCTTTTGGGAGCTTTGTTTGTAATTATCAATATTTTTAGGTCCGAGAAACGTTTTTTGTTTATGACAGTTGGTTTATATCTTGGAGTTTCTGTCATCGGCGGCTGGCTTTACCCAGCTCTTTTGCAAAAATTTATCGTTGCTCCCAATGAATTGGTTAAAGAATCTCCTTACATTATCAATAATATTGCTGCCACCCAAAAAGCTTTTGGGTTAGATAGAATTGAAAAGCGTGATCTTGGAGGAGAAACGACTCTGACCATGGCTGATATCCAAAACAACCAATCTACGATTAAAAATATTCGGCTTTGGGACCGAGAACCTCTTCTTGATACCTTCGGCCAAATTCAGGAAATTCGCACCTACTACGATTTTATTTCCATTGACAACGATCGCTATCAAATTGATGGAGAATATCGCCAGATTATGCTCTCTCCCCGAGAGTTAAATACCGAGAACCTGCCCCATCGGACGTTTATTAACACTCGTTTAACTTTCACCCACGGTTTTGGAATTGCTCTGGGACCGGTTAACGAAGCAACCAAAGAGGGGCTGCCGGTTTTGTTTATAAAAGATCTACCGCCAGTCTCTACTAAGGAATCCCTCCAAGTTACTCGTCCGGAAATATATTTTGGGGAACTTTCTTCCGATTATGTTTTTGTTAAAACCAAAGCCAAAGAGTTTGATTATCCTTCCGGTGAAGAAAATGTTTTCACTACTTATACTGGCAAAGGAGGGGTAGTGGTTGATGGTCTTGTCAAGAAAGCCTTATTTGCTGCCCGGTTTAATTCTTTAAAAATTCTTTTGTCAAACGATATTACTCCAGAAAGCCGGATTCTCTATTACCGGAATATCCAGGAAAGAGTGAGAAAAGTTTTGCCTTTTCTGCGTTTTGACAGCGATCCTTATTTGGTAGTTACTGATTCGGGAAGGTTAAAATGGATTTATGACGCCTATACCACGAGCAACCGTTATCCTTATGCTCAACTTATAGAGGGTTTCTTGCCGTGGGATAAAGGATTAAATTATATCCGAAACTCTTTGAAAGTAGTTATCGATGCTTATGACGGGGAGATGCAGTTTTATGTTGCTGACCCCGCTGATCCGTTAATCCGAACTTATGCCAAAATTTTTAAAGGGAGCTTTCTCTCCCTTGAAGAGATGCCCGAGGATTTAAGAAGGCATCTCCGTTATCCCGAGGATATTTTTGCTTACCAGACCGCCCTTTATACCGTTTATCATATGGCAGAACCCCAGATTTTTTACAATAAAGAAGATCAGTGGCAGATTCCAGTAATAGCTGAAGGAAGAGGAGATCCGATGATGCGTCATATCATAATGAAATTACCAGGAGAAACCAAAGAAGAATTCATCTTGATGATTCCCTTTACTCCTCGAGGGAAAGATAATTTATCTGCCTGGATGGTAGCCAGGTCAGACGGTGAAAATTACGGAAAATTGGTAGTTTACCGTTTTCCTAAGCAAAAATTAGTTTTCGGCCCCAAGCAGATTATTAACCGGATTAATCAGGATGCTGAAATTTCCCGCCAAATTTCTCTTTGGGATCAAAGAGGTTCGGAAGTAATTCTGGGAAACCTTCTGGTTATTCCGATCGAAGAATCATTGCTTTATGTCCGGCCTTTGTATCTTCGGGCCGAAGGCGGTAAAATTCCGGAATTAAAACGAGTGATTGTAGCCTACGAGAACCGGATTGCTATGGAAAAAACCTTAGAGGAAAGCCTTTGGCAGATCTTTGAAGGAGCTGAAGAGAAAGTGCCGGAAAAAGAAATTAAGAAGGAAAAAACAAAGGAAGAACTAATAGCTGAAGCCAAGCGAATTTTTGACCGAGCCCTGCAAGCCCAAAAAGAAGGCAACTGGGCCCTTTACGGTCAAGAGATCGAGGCCCTGGGCAGGATTCTCAGTAAACTCCAACAATAAACGGAGCTAAAAAAGTCCGAGAACGGTTCTTGAAGCACGCTTGTGCTTAGTTCAAGCGACCGCCCCGTTAGAAATCTTTGGCAACGAAAGCTTGATTATAATTCGAATTAGGTTTTTAGTTTGTCATTCGTAGATTTCTAATGGGGCAAGCCGTCTATGTATACAGGACGACCGGGACGGGTTCGAATCCTACCTGTGCCCCTACCAGAAAAGAAAGAATGGCAAAGTATAATAGGTTGTTGAAAATTGAAGAAGAGTTAAAAATTCAAAATTCTAAATAAAGACATGGATCCATATATAATCAATTTCAACAAATCTCTAAGGTTAGGCCTAATTAGTTTTGCCAAGAGAGAGAAAAAACGTTTTCTTTTTTCCCTTCTTATCTTTTCCTTCCTTGCATCTTATTCCCTCGCATTTCTCCCGTTGTCCATCCTTGCCGCTAATCCAGCCGCTGAAATCCAGACCGAGGTTCGCGCTGATCATCCCGAGGCCGTAGTTGTTGAGCGCGATCGCAACTCCATCAAGCACCGTATTGCCGATACGCCCGATGGCAGACAACGGTTCACCCTGGATGTTTCAATGGGCCCTCTCCACTATGGCCCCGATAATGACCAGGAGATAGATACGACATTCGTCCCCTCTACCGTCCCTTGGGACTGGGAGATGACCAAGGCTGACTTCGAGGTGAGGGCCCTGTCGCAGCTAAACGCGGGTCGGGTCGTTGAGTACCGCAAGGGTGATGAATGGGTCAAGTTCCAGCCGATGGCCTTGCAATACTCCAACGACCTTGGCCGGATACAGCAGATAGCCATGCCCCAGGCCGTGGACGCGGTGCTCAACGACGACACCCTCACCTGGACGGATGGCTACGGCCCTGGTTTGGACTTTTCCTGGCAGGTGCAGA